>JACPHP010000001.1 GCA_016188605.1 Candidatus Spechtbacteria bacterium
CACCATTTCCTCGTATGGAGCTGAAAACGTGTTTAACGCAGCCACTTCTCAATACACCTCCGTCTCCGCCCTTGACTCCACTCACTTTGTGGCAAGCTATATGGACGCTGGCAACTCCTCTTACGGCACTGCCATTGTGGGGTTAACGAGCGGCACTGGTATTAGCAGCTACGGCAATAAAAACGCTTTGACCCCCCGTTTCCTTGTTTTAGGCATTGCCAGCGCCAGCAAAACAAACGGCCAAACAGTATCAGTCATTGTTTCCGGAGTATCTGCCGTCCACTCAGGCCTTGCCATCGGAGCGATCTATTATGCCAATACTGACGGAAGCCTTACGACATCGGCGGGCAATACGCAAATAGGTCTTGCCGTATCTTCCACCTCGATATTGCTGAACACAGTCAGAGCCCATAACTACAACTTTGCCGATATTGCCGAAGAGTATCTGGTGGAAGGAGAAGGAGAACCGGGAGACATCGTGTCAATATCCAGTACCAGCACAGAACAAAACCCTACTGTTGCCAGATCAACCTCTGCCTACCAGACAAACATCATCGGTATTATCTCCACCAACCCCGCCATTGTCATAGGCCAGCTTCAGCAAGGCAACCATCAGCCCGTTGCCTTAACAGGGCTAGAATCTTTTGATTGCTCCATGGCTCTACCAACAATGAAGCAATGTAGCAATGAAACAATGAAACAATGTAGCAATGCAACAATGAAACAATGTGACAATGGAGTTAGTAGAATCCTTGTCTTTGTGAGCGTGGGGTTTGCGGATCCATATGGAGCGCTTACGCTAAACTCGCTAGGCACGGTAGGCACAGCTTCAAACTCCCCAGCCCCCACTTCCGTGATTGATTACATTATTAGCGACATTCAAGCAGGTCTGCGGAAGCTAGGCGTGTATGTTCAAGAGGGGATTTTGCAGGTTAGCAAGATCGTGGTGAATGAAATAACGAGTAAAAAAGTAATAACAGATGAGCTGTGTATAGGTAGCACATGCGTAACCGAACAAAAATTGCAAGAACTTTTACAAAAAGACATTGGTAATAAAGGTAATAACGCAGAAGAAAAAATTGATGAACATTAGAGTGTTGTGAAAACCCGGCTTATTACAGAGCAACCTGATCAGATTTTAACTTAAAACAAAAAATCGCCAGCGCTGGCGATTTTTTGTTTTAAGCTTTCTAGCCGATAAAATGGTCTAGAATTTCACATGCGCGGAATACTTGCTCAAGTTGTGTATTTGACCCTCGGAAAGGTTCTGCGCTTTTGTTATTGATTGATCTAGCAACTGGGTGCTAAATGAAAGATTATCCCCAACATGCACTTGTGCTGGTCCCATTGCTTTGCGGGCAAAATCTTCGGCATACACACGTTGTTCTGGAGAAAGTGTAATATTTTTGTCTTTCAAGTATCGCGTAATTGCGTGTCTTGCAAGATGCGTCATTCCTTCGCCGCGTACTGCTTGCTCGGTTATAAAATCTCCTTGCTGTGATACTGCCGGTCCTTCAACTTGTATTGTTTTTCCGTCAGGCCCAATTTGCACCCGCATATTGGAATTAGCCGATGATATAGATGATACAGGCGCGCTAGAGTCTTTTTGCGACAGGCTGGCTACAAGTTTTTCGGGAAAATTAGTGGAGAATGAAGGCGCGACGCGGAAAGCGATAAACGCGCCAGCCGCAATAAGAGCAATGCCGGCGATAACCATCATCACGCGCGCGCGGTTTTGCTGAAACCAGATTGCAAGCTGAAAGCCCCACCCATTTGTTCGCGCCCTATCCATAATAGTGTAGAAGTCATCCATTACTAAATCATCACCTGTATTTTTTCCCGATGAAAAACGCGGCCCCTGGTGACCTTGAGAAGGTGAACCGTTTTGTTGTAGTGGAGAATCTTGAGAAAAAGTAAACATAGAGATACGGAAATAAGGGTTAAAAAACCCTTTTTGGGTCGTCGCTCGCTAGGAAGAGAAAGCTTGCTTTCTCTTCTCTTGCTCGCTAGACAATAATTATAATTAAAAATGAAACGGATAATATCCGTTGTTTTTATCGCTATATTAAAGCGATATGTTTGTTAATGAACAAATTCTATTTCAATAGTTATCAATATAACATCTCAAATCTCAAATGTTAAATCGCAAAACTAAAACTCAAATCTCTCAGCCAAGGGCTGATCCGCCTCCGGCGGAAAAACTTTTAATCTGACAGAGAGGAGATTGTAGATTTAAGATGCAGATTTAAGATTTGCCATTTGAGATTTGAGATAAAAACAATCAAATTTATAGTCTTATTAAAATCTAAGATCTCATACTTAGAATTAATACTATTTATTTCTCATTCTGTGCCGCGGATGAAATTACGTCAAGCATTTCATCTAAATCACCATCGAGAATTGCGGTGATGTTGTGCCAATTTTCGTTAATACGATGATCCGTAACGCGATCTTGAGGAATATTGTATGTGCGAATTTTTTCACTTCGCTCGCCGCTGCCTATTTGAGAACGGCGCGCCTCTCCGCGCGCTTTTTCTTCTTTTTCACGCTGTTCTTGTAATATGCGGCTACGCAAAATTGTTAGCGCGATCTCTTTGTTTTCCGCTTGCGAGCGTCCGGCTTGCGAAGCAACGACCGTACCGGTGGGAATGTGGGTTACCCTTACAGCCGAAGATGTTTTATTTACATATTGTCCGCCAGGCCCAGACGCGCGAAAAACGTCTATCTGTAATTCGTCTTGGCGGATTTGAATATCGATCGGTTTTGCTTTTGGCAAAATTGCCACGGATGCCGTGGATGTATGCACGCGACCCGCTTTTTCTGTTTCCGGAATACGCTGTACACGATGTACGCCGCTTTCATATTCTAGGCGCGAAAAAGCGCCCTTGCCATGTATTTCACAAACCGCTTCTTTAATGCCGCCAATTTCCGTTCTGCTTGAATCTAGAATGGTAAATTTCCAATTTTTGCGTTC
Organism: Candidatus Spechtbacteria bacterium; assembly: GCA_016188605.1. Lineage (NCBI taxonomy): Bacteria > Candidatus Spechtiibacteriota > Candidatus Spechtiibacteriota bacterium. The sequence goes on from JACPHP010000001.1 coordinate 2,975, forward strand.
GGCATATCGTGTGTACATACGCAGAAGGTTTTGCGCGAACAAGGCCGCCTCATCACCACCGACACCAGCTCGTATTTCCATAATCAAATCGTCATATTCTTTATCAGATGTTGTGGGATTAACGAATTCTGTTAGCTGTTTCTCAATGTCAGCCATTTTTTGTTTATCTTCCCGCGCTGTTTCTGTGGCGAGTTGCGCCATCTCCGGATCGGTTTCTTTCTGAGCCATTTCCTCGTGTTCTTTTATCATTTCCTCAAGCTCATTGATTTGTTCCTGGAAGGAGACGATCTGCTCTACAAAAGAGTACCTTTTGGACGCTTCTCGCAGTTCTTGGCTAGACGAAAAAGCTCTCGGGTTGCTTAGTTTACCCGCGAGCTCATCCCGTTCTTTTTTTAGTTCGGAAGTATCATGCATAGCTATGATTTGAGAAGCTGGACATGAATTATATCATCAACGAATAACGAATCTGTTACGAATAAACGAATTGACCAGCATTCGTAATTTAGCGCGGGATTCGCTATTCGTTGATGATGCCATTGAAAATTATTTCGTCTTCAGATCCTCATGTTTCTCCGCTCGTTTACGGAAACGTTCTACGCGGCTGCCTCGTAACGCGCTCTGCGCGCCGGTGTAGAAAGGATGGCAGGCGCTGCAGGTTTCTATCTCAATAGATTCTTTGGTCGCGCCAATAGTAAAAGTAACGCCGCAGGCGCAGGTTACTTTGGCATTAGGGAAATATTTAGGATGAATATCTTTTTTCATAGGATTGAATGAATTTAGTAAGTGTTCCGATTTCTTTTATATAATAGGCGAAAACCGGTATTTTGTAAATCTGGCAGGAAAAAATAGGCAAGGCGGGAGGCTAACAAGCCCCCGCCTCGTAGGATAAGCAGCAGTCCACCTTGGGGTTATTGTTAACTGGCAGAGTTTTTTTGGGGAAGCGACGCGGAGATCGTTGAAATAGCGCTGCGAAGCAATGAAATAATGTCACTGCGAAACCGCACCATCTCGTTGCCAACAAAAAACACACTAACACTCAACAGTGGATGTGGCCACACCTCATCTAGCACCTTACTTTGACCAATATGGAAAGAGGAAAATGTTAGGAGTGCTAGGAACAAGCTCCACCATGCCACAAAGAATACTTCCCCTGGCTTGCGCTTGAGGGCTCCATTGCACTTTGCCTTATAAACTTCCTTTGTGCCGAGGTATACTCCCAAGAGTATAAGGTATATCTCGTTTAGCATTGTCGGCGCTTGGGCAAACCACTGGAAGCCCGCAAAACGCAGAAGGATAATGACAAGATACAGTACAGTAATTCCCGCGCTGAAGCAGAAAAGAAAGTTTTTTATATTTTCCGCAATGACAACGGCATCCACCGTCGCATTGCTATTACCGTTACCATTAAGCAGCGTGTCCGGCTGGGTAGTCATAGCCATCCTCCCTCACTGGTTTTGTTGAAATGTGCTGTATATGGCTTATATCACGATTATCTGCTAAACACAAGCCCCTGCAGAGGAACTGCTCACACCTCTTAAAGATGACGTTACGTTGAGATTAAACCTCGCCAGATTCCATTGTTTCATTGCTCTATCGTTACATTGTTACATTGTTTCATTGTTGCATGGTTTCATGGTTACATAAACAATGAAACAATGGAGCAATGAAGGGTCAATGGGAGCGGTCGGTAATAACTGCTCATGCGTCTTCAAAAATGGTTTATGTAAGCCAAATCATTATTTAGGGGTGTGAGAGGGGTTCCCTCCGCAGAGATGGGGCGCGCGCGTAAGTAAGTATTGCGTACTATTAAATGTTCTGCTATACTTTTTGATATGTTAGAAAAAATTCAATTTACCCCCTTAGATCCTCAAAACTCCAGCTCTCAAGTTGTAGATGAGGGATATATAAGGTCAAACAACAATCCCGTTTCCCGTATTGTTAATCTAACGGGGTTTACAGATGAAGTGGATGCATCAAACGTTTCAGCGAAGTCCAGTCTCGCCAAGCCGAGGCCTTTGGCGGAGGATGGTCTCGCGCAAGGCTACAGCGAGACGAAGCCAGGAATAATAGAGCCTGTTTCGCAAGAAATTGCAAATTTGTTTGCTCGCGGAGCGCATTTTGGGCACCAAAAATCGTACGTGCATCCGTCTATGATGCCATACATTGTGGGCGTTAGAAACAACGTGCACATTATTGATGTACAGCAAACATTAGACAAATTAGAGGTAGCGCGAAATTTTCTTAGCACTCAAGCAACTCAAGGGAAAATTATTCTTTTCGTGGGTACCAAATTACCTGTTCGCGGTTTGGTTAAAAAGTATGCGGAAGAAGCAGGAATGCCATATATTATCGAACGATGGGCAGGTGGCATTTTAACCAACTGGAAAACTATTTCTTTGCGCGTTGAGTATTATCGCGACCTTGAGGCAAAGACCAAATCTGAAGATTGGGAAAAGTATCCTAAAATTGAGCGTTTGCACATGGAAGAGGAACTCGGACGGCTTGCAAGAGATTGGGGAGGTATTCATGATATGAAAAAGCAACCGGATGTCGTTGTGGTTGTTGATATGCATAGCGATAGTTTGGCGGTCGCAGAAGCAAATAAGCTCGATATTCCAGTTGTCGCGATTGCAGACACCAATATTAATGTCAATTTGGCAACTTATCCAATTCCTGCAAGCGACGATTCTCTCGCAAGCGTGGAGTTTATACTAGAGAAGTTGGCTGAGGCAATTACTAAGGGGAAGAGCAAGGTGAGTCAATAGATCATTTGAAGAAAATAGGTAGGCGCGAATAGTGAAGACAGAATCATGAATCATGAATACTGCACCTCACTATTCATAATTCATCTTTTTTTATGTCTATTTCTGCCCAACAAGTTCAGGAACTACGCCAAGCATCGGGCGCGGGTGTTATGGATGTGAAGCAAGCTCTTGAGGAAGCTGGTGGTGATATACAAATTGCGCGTGATATTTTGCGTAAGAAGGGAATGATTAAGGCGGCTAAAAAAATGGAACGTGAAACACACGAAGGCCGCGTTGAAGCATATATTCATGCAAATAATAAAGTCGGAGTATTGTTGAAGCTTTATTGCGAAACAGATTTTGTCGCGCAAAACGAACAGTTTGCTCAGCTTGCGCACGATCTTGTGTTGCACATCGCGGCATCAAATCCTCAATATGTTTCTCCAGCCGACGTTCCCGCGCAAATTTTGGACAACGAACGCCGTATTTATACAGAGCAATTGCAGGGATTGCAAAAGCCGACCGATGTTTTAGCGCAAATTATTGAAGGAAAGATAGAGAAGTTTATGCAAGAAGTCGCGCTCACCAAACAGCCATTCGTTAAAGATCTGGATAAAACCGTGGAAGATGTTATTAACGAGGCAATTGCAAAAATAGGGGAGAATATTCAGATTGGGGGATTTGTGCGTTATGAGCTCTAAATCTAGAATAGTGAATCACGAATCATGAATTATGAATTATGAATCACGTCAGTTAGCATTTATGATTCACAATTCATGATCCCATATTCATTTTTTATTCATGCTTTCTTTTTTCCCCCACATTCTTTTTTTACTAAGCGTAGCTGGTATCATCATCATTTTTGGTAAAAAACTCCCGACGCTTAAAAATACTACGGATGTCGAGCCATTGAATTATGAGGCAACAACATCTTTTTTGTATGACGTGTTTCGTTCCGCGCATATTTTGTTTAGTCGTTTTTTTGGATACTCGCAACGAGAAAAGGTATTTATCTATTTAGAAAAATTGCTTCGCAAAGTAAAGGTGCTTCTGATGCGTTGGGAAAATAAGCTGAGCAAAGCATTAGAGTATTTTTCAACTCGTTCTTCGCAGCGTATTTTGAAGGAAAGATTTGACCAAGAATCCAAACACAGAATTAGCTGGGACGACATTCGTCAAACAGAGGGAAATTTTTTCTCTGCCAAGCCGAAGTCTTCGGCGAAGGATGGTTTTAAGAAGATAGCTGATCCTATATTGGCAAGCTCAAATTCAGACGCTGATCTAAATGTTATTGTACGGCAAAAGAAGAAATCCGCCCCCATCTCGTCTAATTGGGGTTCCGGCGAGGTAGACAGAAAATCTAAAAGCAGTAAACAGGAGCAGTCAGTCCAGATTTCTCCAGTTTCAATCGTAAGCACAAATTCCGAAGAAGAAGAATTTTGGCTAAGTGTTCTTAGGCAAAATCCACACAACCCTCATCCATATAAAAAATTAGGCGAGATATATATGAACCGCGGTGAATATCATGAGGCGAAGGCAGCGTTTGTGTATGTTTTGAAGCGAAATCCCGATGATCAGGAAACTATGAAATGGCTTGAGAATATAAAAAGGAAGTAAGGGCTAGTATTTAAGATTTCTTGGTTTATATTCAATTTAGCCAGCGTAGCTCAGTTGGTAGAGCAACACTTTTGTAAAGTGAAGGTCGTCGGTTCGAATCCGACCGCTGGCTCATTGGCATCTTTAATGTGGGTTGGGCGGAAGAAGTAAAATAAGTGCGGTAGAAATAGCAATGCCCTCAACAACAGTCGAGGGCATTTCGTTTAGCGACTACCGCAAGACGCGGAACCCCAGCGGCCATCCGAGTCGCCGACCCCGTACCAGAAGAGCCTCGGCCGATCGCCGCCGTCCAGATAGACATTCGGCACCCCGTCGGCGGACTCGTAGCGGGAGCCGGTAGCCCACACATAGTGCCGCGAGAGCACATCCGTGTGAGTGGTGAGCGCCATGACCTCGGCGGCAGTGAGCGGAGACCGCTTCTGCTGCTTGAGGATTTTCTCGGCGTTCTCCGGCGACTTGCCGCGCGTGCTGTTGCCGTCCTCGACATCGTAGATGTAGTAGGGCTCGCTGGGAGCGTCCACCACATCGGAGATCGCGGTCGGGTTGAGATAGGTGTAGCCCACCTTCCCGCCGTTCTTGACCATCGCCATGAGGTCGTAGGGGCTCCGATACGAACGGGGGATGACCGGGAGGAACGGAATGTTGCCGTCTCCGATCGCCACCTCGCTCGCCTTCTTCACCACTGCGCCCTTCTGGTTCTGGAGGATCTCCACGATCTGCTCTGGGACGCCGCGATCCTTGAGAGTCGCGATCTGAGCATCGAAGAGCTTCTCGAGGTCGTTCCGCTTGGCCTGCGCCACCGCGTCATCGAACTTCTCCGGGTCGGCCTCTCGCAAGAGGGCGACCAACCTCCCGATCAACTGAAACTGATTTACCATCTGTCCTTCCTCCTTCTGGACTTTTCCGCCAAAGGCGGATCTGTCTCTGGCATGACACTTTCTGCGTTATGTATAACAAAATTCTGCCTCCTGTCAAGTACCCCGGGTAATGTGCCGCACATTACCAGCAGTTACATCAAATGCAGAGAAATATGGTATAATAACCTCGTGAATAATTTATTCGTTGACAAATTACGCGATAATTTTTCAGCCACTCCACGCAATCAATATATAGCGTCTGCTTTTTTGATTTTTGCGACGTTTGCAATGTGGGAAGGGGTGAATGTTTTGGTTTCTGGGTCTGAAATCGCAGATATTCATCTGATAATTGGGCTTATTGGTTTTACCCTATGGTCCGCGCTATTTGCTCTAAGCTTTCTTTTGCTTGATCCGCCGTGGCTTGCATACATTGTATATATTATTACAAGTATCGTGCTTCTCGCATTGTTCGGCTGGCAGCAATGGCCTATCGTTGGTGTTGCTTCGTTCTTAATTTTTACGGTGTCCGCGCGCCAAAGTGTTACAAATGAGCGTGAATTACTTGCATCGTTTAGATTGAGCCGCTTTGTTAAAAAGGGATTGTCGTCATTTTTTACCGGCGTTGCCATACTGCTCGCGTTCGTTTATTATTTTTCTCCGTACGGAGCAGCAAACTTGCGGCCGGAAATTCCGCGCGCGGTAGTTGATCTCTCATTTATTCCAATAGACGTTATTGCCGCAACAACAATCTACGGCTACGAACCAGGAGCAACTGTCGGCCAGTTCCAATCGTTGATGATCCAAAATCTTTTGCCAATATTAACTCACAGTACCGGACCGGTTCAAATTACAGAAGATGTGAAAAAAAATTTCAGCGTGATTAAAGATGAAAAAACGCTCGGAATGCCCCTGCCCCAATTTATATACGAGCAGTCAAACGCCTATCTTGCAAAATTCGTTGAGCCGTATAAAAGCTATTTGCCAATATTTTTCGTGCTTACTTCATTCTTGACTTTTAAATTATTGAGTATACCATTTGTATGGTTTACTCAGCTTGCCGCGTGGGGTTTAATGAAGCTATTTATTGCACTCGGTATAGCAGGGTTTAATAAGGAAATAATAGAAAAAGACAGGCTGGTGTTGAAGTAAAACAATTAATGAAATGGAAAAAGATTATTATAAGATATTGGGCCTTGAAAAAAGAGCCTCAAAAGACGATATCAAAAAGGCCTATCGCAAGCTTGCGCACCAATATCATCCCGATAAACAAGGCGGAGATGAAAAGAAGTTTAAAGAAATAAACGAAGCCTATCAAGTATTGTCTGATGACACTAAGCGTGCTCGGTACGATCAGTTCGGCTCCGCTTTTGAGCAACAAGGAGGATTTAGTGGTTTCGGCGGCGCTGGCTTTGGTCGGGGCGGTGGAGCATGGCAAGGCGATATAAATGATATTTTCCGTGAGTTTTTTGGCGGCGGCCACGATGGTTTTGGCGCGGGCTTTGGAGGCGGTCAAACGCCAAGACAACGCGGTAGCGATATTTCTATAGATGTCGAGCTTACGCTCGAGCAGGCATTTAGCGGAATCGATCACACTGCTCACCTAAAGAAGTTTGCAAAATGTTCACGTTGTGAAGGTAGGCGAGGAGAGCCTGGCACGTCTGTTAAAACTTGTTCAAAATGTGACGGTAAGGGAGAGATTCGCCATGTGCAAAACACTATTTTGGGTTCATTTGCCAGCATGCAAACATGTCCGCAGTGCGGCGGCATAGGTACGATAGCGGAAAAGCCATGCAAGCAGTGTCGCGGTACTGGACGGGAACAGCAGGTTGAAAAGATTACATTCAATATTCCAGCAGGGATCTCTGACGGGGAAATGGTGCGTGTTTCAGGCAAGGGTGAGTATGATATAAATGGCGCGGGCGATTTATATGCTAGAATATATATTAAAAAACACCCCGTGTTTATAAGAAAGGAGAGCGATCTTTACAGCACAATAACAATACCAATGACAGAAGCAATTTTAGGTGGTGAAAAAAGTGTCAGGGTAATTGATGGAAACGGTAAGCTAGAAATACCAGCGGGAATTCAGTCTGGCACATTGTTGAAGTTAAGCGGCAAGGGCATGTCTAGCCCTCAGCGCGGCGGCAGAGGCAATCATTTCTTTCAAGTAATCGTGGAAACACCAAAGAAAGTTTCCAGGCGGGCAAAAGAGTTGTTACAAGGGCTACAAAAAGAAGGATTATAATATGAGCTTTTTAAAATCTTTTTCTTTTCCGTCAATTCACACTCCATTCCAGTTTTCTCTTGATTTGGGAATCGTTGTATTTGGTCTTATCGCGTTATTTCTGTATTGCATGTCTATCGGGCGAAAGCGTATCACGGTTTTACTTTTGAGCGGATACATAGCTCGAGTAGTATTTCAGGTTTTGCCATTTGATGTGAGCGCGAAGGTGTATTCTTTTAATACCAATTTTTTTTCATGGATAATGGGGCTGCTGTTTTTAATCCTGGTTGCTATAATATATTTTTTGCTAGCTGGATCGGCTTTGCGCATGGCTTTGCGCCTGCCTAATAATGGCGACGCATCGTGGTGGCATATTATCTTGCTTAGCCTGATTACGTCTGGATTTTTTATGGCAACTTTGTTACATTTAATGACGGATGGCACAGCCCTTTCATCTACCGTCAAGATGGCGTTTTTCTCGCCTTACGCGTTATTTGGCTGGACGGTAGCGCCAATTATTGCAATTGCATTGGTACGGCGAGGAGGGACGGAATAAATCCATGTCATCTGTATACGTGTTAAAGAGTCTGCGGAATGGCAAGAGGTATATTGGAAGTACCGAACTTAATCCTGAAGAAAGATTGAAGCGGCATAATTCCGGTACCAATCAATTTACAAAAAGAAATGGGCCATTTGTATTGGTCTATCGAGAACAGTGTACTGACAAAACAGCATCAAGAAAAAGAGAGAATTTTTTAAAATCAGGAGTTGGAAGAAAGTACCTAGATAGTATTCTTAGTTAGTTAAGTGTTTTGTGCACCCATAGCTCAGCTGGTAGAGCAGCTCCCTTTTAAGGAGATGGTCGCAGGTCCGAATCCTGCTGGGTGCACAAAACACTTAACTATGTAGAGCAGCTCCCTTTTTCCGCCAGAGGCGGATCAGCCTTTGGCTGAAAGGAGATGGTCGCAGGTCCGAAGGATCAGCCTTTGGCTGAAAGGAGATGGTCGCAGGTCCGAATCCTGCTGGGTGCACAAAACACTTAACTATGTAGAGCAGCTCCCTTTTTCCGCCCCGAGGTGTCTGTCCGCCTCAGAAGGGGATCAGTCTAAAAGAAAAAATATGACCAAAAGAGTTTTTATAGTTCACGGCTGGGGTGGGCATCCTGAAGAAGGTTGGTTCCCTTGGCTGAAGCACGAGCTAGAAGCAAATGGTTTTGAAGCTATCGTTCCTCAGTTACCAGACGCCGACAATCCGCGCATTTACAATTGGGTGCCAAAGCTTGCCGAGATAGTCGGGGTTGCCGATGAAAATACCTATTTTGTAGGTCACAGTATGGGTTGCCAAACCATCGCTCGCTATCTTGAAACTTTGCCCGAAGGAGTAAGGGTTGGAGGAGCGGTTTTTGTCGCGGGATTCTTTAAGCGGCTAAGCGGACTTGAGAACGACACAAACGCGAGAGTAACGGAGAGGCATTGGCTTGAGACGCCCGTTGACTTTGAAAAGATAGCGTCACACCTATCAAAAAGCATAGCTATATTTTCTGATGATGATCCTTATGTGCCGTTAGATAATCAAAATGACTTTCGCGATAAACTAGGTTCTGAAATTATCATTCAACATAAAATGAGGCATTTTAGCGACGGGTTAACACGGCTGCCAATTGTATTGCAATCTGTGTTAAAACTTGCTTAACTCAAATAAAAAAATGGTATAATTAGTTTATGAATACACCAATCACAAACACACCGAAAGATGTATTTTTGCATCTTTTGCATATCAGCATGCTCTACGTGAGCGTGGTAAGTTTTATAACTTTATTCTTTCAGTATATTAATTATATGTTTCCTGATCAGTTGAATTTTTATCTGATGGGAATATTGGATTCTATACATCTTTCCAGCGCTTCACTGGCAATCTCTTTTCCCGTGTACTTACTTAGCACGTGGATGATAGAAAAAGATTTTATGTCCTTTCCAGAAAAGCGTGAATTTGCTATTCGCAAATGGTTAGTTAACCTAACACTCTTTATTGCCTCAATTACGATTATAGTTGACCTGATCACGCTCATCTATACATATTTTAACGGTGAACTGACGATGAGGTTTTTTCTGAAAGTAGCGCTCGTTCTAGCAATTGCCGCGGTTGTCTTTGGATATTATATTTGGGACATGCGAATAAAAGACGAGATAAAAACCGTTCGCATGCAGATAAAACTTGGCGCCGTGTCGCTTCTAGTAGTGCTGGCGACAATCGCGTATGGTTTTATTTTGGTGGGCAGCCCAGAGCAGCAGCGTGCCAGGCGCTTTGACGATCAGCGCGTGCAAGATTTACAGGGTATTCAAAATGAGATAGTGAATTATTGGCAACAAAAAGAAGTCTTGCCGCAAAGCTTAGATGCGCTTACAAATAGCATTTCTGGTTATAGCGCGCCAAAAGATCCTCGGACTAACGAGTTGTACGAATACGCAGTCTCTGGCGCGCTTACGTTTCAACTCTGCTCTAACTTTGAAGCCTCTACTGCGGGGCAGTCGGATCAGCGCATATATAAGCATGGTCCATACGGTCAAAATTGGAATCACGCAGTCGGCCGCGTCTGTTTTCCAAAAGAGATTGATCCGGAACTTTATAAAACTGCAAAGCGAGGAGAAATGTTGCCTATAGATTATGTTCGGCCACCGGCAGTTGCGCAGTAACATTATGAAATTCGTTATTCCAAACACACGCCTAAGTATCGCGAACGCGTTGCGTATGTGTGGCTATCATTTTGAGCGAGAGCACGAAAAAAGCAACGAAGTGAGCGCCGCGCGTAATATGGGCGCTGGAGATTTTCCGCGTTTTCATGTTTATGCCACCTTGCAGAAATCATCGGAACCCGACCCATATGGTCGCAAGCAAGATTTGAATATGAATTTGCATTTAGACCAGAAAGGAGCAAGTTATAATGGTGCAAGTGCTCACAGCGGTGAATACGAAGGTCCGCTTGTAGAGCAGGAGGCAGCGAGGATTAAAAAAGTTTTGGCAGATAGCCAAGCGCAATAAGTGGGATATAATCGTGGAAAGGGGTTACTATGCAGCTTCTTGTTAAAAACGGTGTTTTGTTTTATTATCTTAAATCCAAGAATATGCCGAGAAAGGAGGCCGACGTGGCTTATAAGCCGGAGATTGAGCGTAAGTTCCTAGTGCGTTCTTTTCCAATTGAAGTATTGCGAGGACGAGAATGTTACTGGATCCAGCAGGCGTATCCAAGATTTAAGCGTGGAATTAGAGTAAGGGAGAAATTGCGTAATCCCTACATACAACCCCCCGCATCTATTAGTTCTGTGCCAGATGGGCCAACTATAATAAGCGAGGAGTGGCAGGGAACTATTACTATGAAGGCGCGCGCTAATAACAATGATTGGCGTACGCAAATTGAATGCGAAAGCCCTATTGATCTTGAATTTGTTCGGGAATTTAGCAAAGGCGCTCCGGGCGTGCGCAAGGCGCGCTATGTTATTGGGCGTTTTGAATTGGACATTTACACCAGTCCACAATTGCGTGGGCTTGTGGTTATGGAAATAGAGCTTAAAAATGCAGCCGAGCAAGTTTATATTCCCGATGGCTTTGACGTAGTTGAGGTAACAGAGGACCAACGATTTCGCAGCGCGAGCCTCGCTAGATTAAAAACCAGGAAAGCGATGTTGGAATTATTGCGAAAATACGGAATTGCGTTGAAGGAGGATGGCCAGAATGACAGGGCAAATAACCGTTAACGGTTTGAATGAAGGCATTGCGCGTATAAGCCAGTCTATCGGTAATTATGCAATACAAAAAACAAATCCTCTTATTGTGGGCATTGCCGGCGCTTCGGGTTCCGGAAAAACCGTATTAAGCAAACTTTTGCAACAGGCATGGCCTGGTTCTGCCATACTTGCAGCCGATGACTATTTCTACGGCAAAAGGTATATGCGCAAGCATAATCTAGTTAGTTTTGACGATCCAAACTGTGTCAACTTGCAACTAATAGCAGAGCATCTAGCATCTCTCAAGAGAGGAGAGGCTATACAAAAATCAATCTATTCTTTTAATACGGGTGAGCCGGAAGATGATTTGGTATCTTTTGCTTGCGCCCCGATAATTTTCGTAGAAGGTATATTTGTCCTCATGGAACCAACACGGAGCATGCTTGACTTGACGGTTTTTGTTGAAGCGGGAGTACACGGGACGTTTTGGCGGCGCATTGTGCGCGATATTGAGCGAACTCGTCAAAGTCCCCTCGATATCGCCGGTGTGTTTATTAATAACGTTTATCCTGCATATAAAAAATTTATTCTTCCGACGCGAGAGTGTGCGCAGATAATTGTAATAAATGACATGTTTCCGGGTGAAATGCAAAAAATCTTAAGCATGCAATACCAATTAAGGGGGTGTATAGCATCTCCCTATGATGCGGGGGAGTACAATAGGATTCTCGGTATTCTTGCCGCCGCAGGATTTAAGAGTGAGAAAAAAGTTCTTCAGCATGATAAATGGCTGGTTCCCCCGAGCAACTACGATATATCTGACGAGGAATTGATACGCGTTCGCGCTGAGTATTTGCAGCTAGACACAGCACATCAACACCTTACTCTTACATACAAAACTCCGGCCGACTCTTCCCCAAGAGGGGTATTGGAATTTTCCATTACTTCCGAAATCATAGATGGTTTAATCGCTCTGGGATACAGAAGCGGAAGAAGAAGGCTTAAAAAAGAAAGGGTTATGTATCATAAAAAAGGTATAAATAATTATGAGATAGCGCTTGATTCTTTTATTACGAACGACGATATTGTGCATTTATGGCTTGAAGTTCGTGGTGATACAATTGACGATTTGCATCAATGCCTTAAATTGTTAAGTAATTTAGGAGTGCAACAAAGTAAATTCGTCGCTACTTCTTATAGAAGTATAATCGCGTTAATTTAATTTCTTAAAGAAAAAAAGCGTCCCGCAAGGCAGGACGCTTTTATAGTATCTCTAACTAATCTATTCGGCAAAAAAGGGCTACCGGGTAGCCCCTTTTTGCCACTGCGAGCAGTTTACCCTGCTTGCCCCTAATAGAATGTTATTACTTTAGTATTGCTCCAATTATCTGCGAATGTCCTCGGAGGAATTCTTGCGCGCTCTGTTCTTTTTTTCCTTCGTACTGAACTAGAACAGGAATTAAAATATTAGCGCCTGCTTGTATCGCTAAAGTATTTTCAAAAGCAATAACTTTTCCCGGCTCTAAATTTTCTTGTTGTGAGTTTGCGACGCGCGCGGAATGAATAATAATTCGCTTGCCATCCCAAAGCGTAAAAGTACCGGGCCAGGGAGTATATGCGCGAACCATTCGTTCAATTTCTTCCGCGGATTTATTCCAATCAATACGCGCGTTTTCTTTGGAAACGGGTTTGCAAAATACAGCCTTTTCGTGATCCTGTTCTATCGGAGTAATTCTGCCCTCAAGCCATTCTGGGATAGTTTCAAGCAATAATTCCGCGCTAAAGTTCGCAAGCTCCATAGATAGGCTCTCTGTGGTTGCGTCGACCGCTATAGGCCATTTTTTTTGCGCAAGAACAGGTCCGTGATCCATCCGCGCGTCCATCAGTATTATAGAGGCACCTGTTTCTTTATCTCCGGCAAGAATCGCGCTTTGAATGGGGGAGGCGCCTCGCCATCGCGGCAGAAGCGATGGATGTACGTTTAGCGTGCCATACTTAGGAATTTTTAAAATTTCTTTCGGTAAAATTTTTCCGTACGCGGCGACAATGAATAAATCAGCCCGCGCAGGAAGGACCGACCCTCCGCGGAGGGTCGGTCCTTCCTGCAACTCCTTGCGCGTTGCGGGTTGAAAAACAGGGATGCTCAATTTTTCCGCATACAACTTTACCGGCGGCGGGTTGAGTATCTGTTTTCGTCCAGCAGGCATGTCGGGTGTCGTCACAATGAAAGCAGGCTTGTATGGTGATGCATCAAGGCGCTCCAAAACAATTGCCGCGAATTCCGGTGTGCCGAAGAATACAATAGATAAATTAGTATTATTTTTCATGTAAGCGATCAATAAACAGCGTCCCATTTAAGTGATCGGTCTCATGCTGAAATATGCGAGCTAGAAGCCCCTCCACGGTAACGCGAAACCTCTGGCCTTTTTCGTTTTGCGCTTCAATAGTCACTCGACCGGAACGCGGCAGAGGATGGAAAATGCCGCGAACGCTAAGGCACCCCTCTTCCTCAATCTCTTTTTTAGAAGAATAGTCTGATAGTTTTGGATTAAAGAAAATAGTTGCGCGGAATGGCTTGAATAAAGATGAGGGTATGCACAGAGAACGAACCATGGGCGCTACTTCTTTTGGTATTACAAATATTGTCAAACTTTCGTTAATTTGCGGCGCGGCCAGCCCAAGGCCTTCTTGCTGGATAAGCGTATCTTCCATGTCTTTCAGCAGAACTTTTAATTTGGGATCGTTAAAATTAGACACGAGCTGTGCCTTTTGTCGTAATGTAGGATGTGGTTCCTGGATTACGGGACGGATCATAACTAAAATTTTGAATTTTTAATTTCGAATTTTGAATAAATTTTGAATGACTGAAATTAGAAGAATTATCATCTTTATCATCAAAAAGTTATATATTAGCGCTAGATAGCACGTGTTTCAAAATTAAATAATTCTAATTTTATTCAAAATTCAAAATTCTAAATTAAATCTATCGGATCTACGTCAATGTCCCAACCTTTTGGCAAAATGTCAAGCAGGCGGTTGCGCGCTTCTATCTCCACAGGATCTCCAAGCCGCGCGACAGGCCATTTTACTATAATATACCACAAGAACCAGTTATTAACTTTAGGAACGAATGCGGGCGAAGGACCTAGCAGTTGAACTGCTGGCATCACCGAAGGATAATCTTTGGCTAGATATTTAATTTGCGTCTCCAGGCGTTTTTTTGTTGTAAGCACATCTTGTTGAGCGCGATTACTATCCTTATGTTCGTACGCTAGACGTATTATTTGGGAAAAAGGAGGCCATTTTAGCATCTTGCGCAAGGGGATTTCCTGCCGCGCAAATTCATTCCATTTGTTTTGCATCGCAAGCTGTAGCACCGGCGCTTCAGGGTGGTATGTCTGCACAGCATATTCTTTTGCGCACATAGCGCGTAATTTTTGCACAATATCAAACACGCGTTCGCCCATGCGATAATCAGGAAGGCTCAAAAGAGGATCTATGGAAATAATGGCGGAATACGCAACAGGCGAATAGGCGAGCGGCTTTAGCGAGAAGTGTGTACCGATTAGCACGTCATATTTTCCCTCATTGAAATCCTTGATAATTTCTCGCTGGGCTTCAAAGGTTTGGGCGGCGTCAGAGTCGATCCTGCACACCTTTAATTCTGGAAAAAGAATTTCTATTTCTTCTTGAACTTTTTGTGTTCCTCCGCCCATATATTTTATGCGGTCGCTTTGGCATTTGGGGCAGACTGTTGGAGGGGTATCGCGCTTGCCGCATCTGTGGCAGACAAGCCTTCGACACGGCTCAGGCCAGGGCATATGAATGTTATTAGAGCGATGATAAACCATTGGCACGGAGCATTCGGTGCAGAAAATTATATGCCCGCAGTCACGGCACAAAAGCCCCGAAGCAAATCCTTTGCGATGAATAAAAAGGGTAACCCGACCACCCTTTTTATTCGCGTCAGCGAGCCAGTTTTGAACTTGCTTGCTAAGTATTGAGAAATTCTTTTCTTTCAGCTCGTTTCTCATATCAATAAGAAGCGGCTTTGGTGAAAGTCTTGGTGTGGTCGAAGATATGTTCCAATTTCTCACCAGAGCTGTGTGCTGTATTTCAATGGTGGGACACTCAGATCCTAAGGTTAAACTAATTCCAAAATGATCATGCAGCCATAACATAGCGCGGACACTGTTTGTATGCGGGTTTTGATCCCACGAAGTATGAGAGGGGTCTTGAGGATTTTCTATTAGTGCTTGGGAAAGATCTGCAAAAGGCATCAAAGATGCAAGTCTAGTGCCAGCTAATTTTAATGATTCACCTCGCCGGGCGCGGAGCCATAGATCTCTTTGTTTTGTTGCTCCAAGGCCGCTGTACAATACCTCCAGTTTGTCCAACTGCTTTGCTAGCGCAGACAGAGTAACAAGATCCGGCATTAAAAAAAGAGCTTGTCCCCTCCTACCGCTAGCTAGAATTTTTTTATACTCGTTGACTCGCCCCGCGCCTAAAATCAGCATACCGTGGAGCTTGCCCTGAGTGGAATCGGAGGGTTTCTTTCTATATTTTATTTTGTTGGGCAAATCTAATGCAAGCGATGGCTTCTTCAGTATTGAGCTTGGGATCATGCGTTTTATTACCGTGCCAAGCGAGGCGTAGTAATAGTCGGATAACCAACGGGCAAATTGCAGATATTCTTCAGGCAAAATGTGTTGAGAAACAATCGAAAAAATTGATTTTAGCGGAAAGGGAGAGTTTTTTATCTCCATGCGCGCGTCTTGTACATCGCGGCAGGCAAATACGATGCCGAGCGTTTTGCGTCTATTTAGCGGCACTTCAACAAGCTGACCAACGGAGACGGAGTTGCGCGAAAAATAGTCCAGAATCTGGCTCGCGGGACGAGGTATTGAATTAAGTGGAGCAATTGAAACGATAAACATGGTATAATGAATATAATGACAAATTTCAAATACTAAATATCAAATCAATGTCAAAAACTTAATGCCAAAAACTATATTGTAGTTTTAAGTTTTTGTCCTTCGGCATTCATTTAACATTTGAAATTTGGATTTTGAAATTTATTTTTATGTCTAGCAAAGCAGTCAATATTTTAGGCGTGCGCGTAGACAATCTCTCCCTTAGCGAGGCTCTCTTACGCGCTGAGGATTTGCTTGAAAGTGGTGGCGCTCATTACATTGTAACACCCAACCCGGAAATTGTTCTGCGGGCTTATCGCGACTCTAGACTACGCGAAATTCTCAACAATGCTTCAATGTCGCTGTGCGATGGAATGGGTGTTTTTCTTGCGGGAATGTTAAATGGCAAAAGATTTACGCAGCGTATTACGGGAGTGGATTTTATGGACGCGCTTTGCCACAGGGCGGCGGAAAAAAAGTGGCGAGTTGCATTTGTCGGCGCTTCTAGCGATGTGAGAGAAAACCTTTGCGCGCATTATCAACAAATGCACCCCGCTAGTTTTTTTCAATCACTCGCAGATGAGATGATGAACAAACCAGTTGATGCCGATATCATATTTGTAGCGCTTGGCGCGCCGAAACAAGAAGAATGGATGGTGGTCAGACAGAAATCTTTTGATGCGCGTGGAGTAATGGTAGGTGTCGGCGGCGCATTTGATATATTAGCAGGTTCACTGCCAAGAGCGCCACAGAGCATGCGTTCGCTCGGACTCGAATGGTTGTGGCGGATTTTCCTTCAGCCTTGGCGCATTAAGCGCGTAGTAAATGCGGTTATTGTTTTTCCGATTGTGTACAGTATAAATATTTTGAAAAATCTGTGATATAATGAAAGGGTATTTTAAAATTTATTACCCGCTAATATTCGAAGTCGTCGAATGAACGCGGGACGACAAACAATATGACACTATTTGTTGTACTATTGGTGATCTTAATCGCCGCAGGCGCCGCGTATTACTATTTTTTTATGAAGAGAGAGGAGGGTGGCGGCGACAACATGGGTGGAGGAACAATGCCCCCAGGCCAGATGGAATCTCATGAGACGGGACATGATATGAGCAATATGGGCGGAATGGCGCACGACGACAAGGTGGAAGATAAAATGGAGGATGAGAACACGCGGGACGGAGGAATGAATTCGTAATTAGTAATGAAAAATCACCATGCTATGGTGATTTTTCATTTGAAAAAACAAGGTTTGTATGCTATAAAAAGGATATTATCTCTATAGAGATAATAAAATGCCTATGGAAAAACCTTGGGTCGGGATTGTTACTATTAACTGGAACAACCCTCAAGAAACGCTCGAATGCCTCAAATCTCTATCTGGCGTTTCCTATGACAGGAAACGCATTTTTGTTGTAGACAACGGCTCTTCTGACGATTCGGTCGAGGTTTTGTCAGCGCAACAGCAAGCCCTTAATTTTACGTTCGTTGAAAGTAAGGAGAACACTGGTTTTAGTGGCGGTTGCAATATTGGCATGCGCAAGGCGTTGGAAGACAACGACATCTCGTATATACTTTTTTTAAATAATGATACGACAGTCGCGCCGGATTTTTTGGATAAAATGATTGAGGTTGCGGAGGGCGACAAAGCGGGCGGCATGTGGGCGCCCGTTATTTACTACTCTGCTCGTCCCGACGAAATTTGGTTTGCCGGAGGGAAGCTGCGCTGGATGCGTGTAAGCCAGATAGGCGAGCACGTGATTAGATTTGCCACACGCAGCAGCGTGTTCGCAAAGCAATCATTTCGCCCTACGCGGGGCGAAATACCTTTTATTTATAACGCAAATAAATCAGACTATTTTGAAACAGAGTTTATAACTGGATGCGCGATGCTTGCGCGCAGGAAAGTTGCGCAGCGAGTGGGCGAGTGGGACGAGCGATTTTTTCTATATTTTGAGGATGTTGATTATAGCTTGCGAGCAAAGGATCTGGGATGGAAATTGCACATTATTCCCAGCGCCAAAATTTGGCACAAGGTATCCGCAACAGCACTAGGCAAAGTTGGCAGCCCAAAGATTTTGTATTATCACCATCGCAATGGCATGCTCATTACGAAATTACACGGACCATTCTGGGCAAATGTTTATAAACATTACTGGGCGGCGGCAAAAGTTAAATTGCAATTATTGAAAATTTTGCTCGGTATAAACAGAGAGCAGTCTAGGGCGATTATTCGCGGAATTACTGATTATTATAAAGGTAATTGGGGAAAAATTGATTAGTCTTATTATGATAAATGAAAAAGTGTTGTCATCTCGAGCGAGCACGCGAGAGATCTCTCGTCCCGTCGTTGCAGGACTTCGAGATGACAAACTAAAAATGATTCAAATTGGCATCGACGCACATAATTTGGAACTAAACCGCGCGGGTGTTGCTCGGTATCTTGAAAATCTTTTGCGCGAGTGGGCAAAAGATCCGAAAATGCGCGGCAATTTCCATTTTACCCTTTATTTCAAGGGCCGAGTTCCTGACGACGATTTTTTGGAAGATTCAATTTTTACTTGCCGCTCCCTGCAGATATTGCCGCGCCCAAGCTTTTTTTTGTATTTTCTTTTTTCTTTGCCGCTACGGGCTATGCGCGATAAAATAGATATTATGTTTTTCCCGTCATATATGGCATCGCCATTATGGCGCGGTAAATCAGTAATAGTTTTGCACGATATTTCCTTTGAACGTTTCCCGGAGCTTTTCCCAATTCGTTATCGTCTGCCCTATCGTATCCTGGGAAGATTTGGCGCAAATCATAGCCAAGCCGTAATTACCGTTTCAGAATTTTGCAAGAGGGAAATTAAAGAGATATATAAAGTTCCAGCAGAAAAAATTTTTGTAACTTATCTTGGCGTGAATGAAAGGATTAAGCGAGCTAGCGATGAGGAGATACGGCGCGTAAAGCAGAAGTTGGATATAACGGGTGAGTACATACTTTGGGTGGGGCAGATATTTAATCGAAGGCATGTTCTAGAATCTCTGCGCGCTTTTGAAATTATTGCGGATAAATTTCCCTGCGCGCAATTTGTTGTATCTGGAAGGAACGGCACTAGCCCCCACCAGCCAATCGATGAGATATGTGGGGATATCAATAGAAAATTAGATCGGGAAGCAGTGATACGCGTTCAGTACGCGGAAGAAAAAGATCTGCCCGCGCTTTTATCTGGAGCTAGGGTAGGTGTTTATATATCAAATTACGAGGGCTTTGGTTTGCCGCCGCTTGAATTTTTAGCATGTGGTACTCCGGTACTTGCGCCTAACACCACTTCATTAAAAGAAGCTTTGCGAGGCGAGCAAATTATAGTAGAAGACGCCTCAAGTGTAAAAGAAATAGCTGAGAAACTAACTTTTGCCTTTACTAATCAAGAAGTTATAGATCGCGCGCGTTTAAATGGCCCAAAGCACGCGGCGCAATTTAGCTGGAAACGATGCGCGGGGCAGACGATCAGCGTGTTTAATGGGGTGCAGAAGAATTAAAAAGTCTATTCATAAACTATAAGCAAAATTTCAAAATCCAAATGTCAAATTACAAATCAATTTCAAATACTAAATGTCAAATGCTAAAATTTTAGGTTTTGAATATTTGAGACTTTTCCGCCTGAGGCGCCTGTCCGCCTCTGGCGGGGATCAGCCTATGGCCGAGACATTGATTTGACATTTGTAATTTGGACTTTGTAATTTACTAGCTATGTCCTCTCGCATTTTCTCCCCTCTAAACATAATCTATATCCTCTCGCTGGTAACTCTGTTCGCGGCTGTCTTTGGCGTTGTGCCTCGGGAGTTTATTTTTATTCCAGCAGTCCTTATTCTGGGATATATGCTTGTCGCGCCGCATCAAAACGGCTTACTTTTGTTTGTTAGATTTATTCCATTTTTCTTTGCCCTGCCGCTCACGCAAGGATTTGATAATTTTAATCTCTGGCGTATTGCCATAATTTTGCTTTTCGCGAAATGGATTTTAAGCGGCAGAAATCTCGATGAAATTGTAGCTTCATTGCAATGGAATAATTTGCGCAATCTGTGGAACAGCGCGCGGGCAGAAGTTCTTGGCAGCGCATTGTTTGCGCTAGCTTTCATCTCGTTGTTTGTTGCGCAGGATATATCCACTGGTGTTAAAAGGATTATTTATTTTGCTAACCTAACTCTTTTGTTTGTAATAGTGCGCGGTTTGGTGCGGCGCGAAAATGGATACGTGCAAAAACTGACGAATAATTTTGTAGTATCAGGGATGGTGGCTGTGGTTGTTGGATTTGGCCAGTGGATAAGCACATATTTTTTACCCGTCTGGATTTTTCATTATTGGTGGGGGCAGATCGTGTCTTTGAATATGTATGGACAACAATGGGCGAATATAGTAACAAATTTTGGCAACACGTGGTTTAGTTATTCGGGCGGTGGGCTGCGCCTGCGTATGTTTTCTTTATTTCCCGACTCGCATACATTTCCGTTATACTTGCTCATGGTTTTGCCGTTTTTGTTTTTGTTCATATACGATGCAAAACGAACGCTCACAAAATGGGAACGCCGGCTGGCATGGTTTGGATTTTTGGCATTGCACCTCGCGCTTATTTTAAGTGGTACCAGAGGAATATGGGCGGGTATTATTTTTCCGGCAGTGGCACTTGGTACAGCGTGGTTTTTCATGCCGTATACGCGCGTATACGGAAAAAAAGTTGCTTTATCTATAGGGGCATTTATTTTGATGTTCCCTTTCGCGTGGGCGATATTGATGCTGCCGCAATTTCAAGACGACAATGTGCCGTCGCATAATGTTTTCTTTACTAGGATTGGTTCTTTGATAGATACTTCTGAAACTTCAAACCAAGGCCGCATCGCTATTTGGAGAAGCACGCTGAAATCAATAGCGCATAATCCAGCGCTTGGTATAGGCATAGGGAATTATCCCGTGGTTTTAGATCAAAATATATCGGCAACAAGAATGGGCGCATCCGCGCATAATCTATATTTACAGGTTGCCTCGGAAATGGGCATTCCAGCTGCTATAATATTTATATGGTTCTTGTGGGAGGTGTTTGCTCGCGCGTGGCGGTTTGCTCAAAAACCGTCGTATAATACGTTAACGGGCCTTTTTGCTTTCGCAATCATTTTTTCATTTATTTGGATTTTGGGTTACAGCCTAACTGATGCGGCGCTGTTTGACGAGCGGGCATTTTTGGGTTTCTTGGTGTTTATAGGCGTGTTACTTGGGATAACGAGGCAAAATGAAATAAAAAATCCCAAACCCCAATGACCAATGACCAATCAAATCCC
Source organism: Candidatus Spechtbacteria bacterium (assembly GCA_016188605.1). NCBI lineage: Bacteria > Candidatus Spechtiibacteriota > Candidatus Spechtiibacteriota bacterium. The sequence continues at coordinate 24,374 of JACPHP010000001.1, forward strand.
AATGCCTAAAATCCCAAGACCTAACTTTAATCATTTGGATTTGGGGCTTGATTGGTCATTTGGATTTGGTCATTGGGATTTTTAAAGTTATGCAATCTCCTCTAGTCTCAATCCACCTAATCGTAAAAGACGGCGAAAAATATATTCGCCAGTGTCTTGAACACGTGCAAAAGCAGACTTATCCTAACATTGAGTTTAGGGTGTTTGACAATGCTTCCACCGACAGGACTCGCGAAATTGTAAAGGAGATAATGCCGAGCGCGGAAATCATTAGATTCCCTAAAAACTATATCCTTGGTGGTGGGTTTAATCGCAGTTTGTCTTGGAGTAGGGCGCCCTATGTGGTGGGTTTGTGCGTGGACGTGATGATGGCGCCTGACTTTATTGAAAGGGCGGTGGCGGTCGCGGAAGCGCACCCAACGGCAGGGGTGGTGCAAGCCAAGGTTTTGCGGTATGATTATGAGCATGCAAAAGTGACATCTATAATAGATACCACTGGTATGCAGATCTTCCGCTCGCGCCGTATTATCAATCGCGGGCATGGAGAGGAAGACACCGGGCAGTACAATAAGGCAGAGGAAATATTCTGCTATGAAGGCGCGGTGCCATTTTTCCGCCGCGAGGCGCTGGAAGCAATAAAGATGCCAAAATCAAAACCAGACGCAGAGTTTCCGTACGAGTATCTGGACGAGGATTTTGTTTGGTATGCTGACGAGCTTGATTTGGGATGGCGGCTTCATCATGCCGGCTGGATGAATTGGTATGACCCAACCGTGCTTGCGGCGCACGATCGCCAGACCACAAAAAAATTGAGTAAGGGGTATAGAGGTTTTATAGAACTTCGCAAAACAATTCCTGCGTTTAAACGCGTGCTTGATTGGCGCAACCAAAGATTGGCATTCTTGAAAAATGACTATCTTTCATCTGTGCTTAAGGATGTATTCTTCTGGCTTCCGCGAGAAATGATGATGTTTGGGTATTTTATCATTTTTGAAAGAACAAGTTTGTGGGCGTATATTGGTATGTTGCGCATGGCGCCCCTAATGCTGCGCAAACGACGAGCGATATTGAAGAATGATAAGACAAACGCAGGCGATATAAGAAAGTGGTTTTTGTAATAAATGAATGTCATCAACGAATAACGTACGAATATATGAATCGGCCGTAGTGGAGTATTCGTATATTCGTACGTTATTCGTTGATTATTCCATATGGATTTTCAACAAGACGAACAACCTCAACCTTTAATTCCACAGCATCAATTGGAGTATGGGTCAGAAAAAAAATATTTAAGGCTGGGCGTTGCGCTTGGCGTTTTTGTGCTTGTTGCGGCAGGCATATTCTTTTTTTGGCAAGGCGCGCGCACTCTTACCGTGATTCAAGCGGGTGACGCAAATGTGGACGCGGGCTCGCTGTATCCTGACTTCAGGGTGAAGGAAGAGCCAAACCGCATAGATGTATTATTGATGGCGATACGCGGGTCCGATGATCCAAATGGCGGTTTGCTTACAGACTCAATGATATTGATAAGCTTTGATACTGAAACAAAAAAAGCGGCAATGATTTCCATTCCTCGCGATCTTTACGTATTTATACCGCCAGCGGGCAAGATGATGAAGATTAATGCCGTGTATGAAACCGGTGAAAAAAATGAGCGTGGTGGCGGTTTGATTCTGACAAAACAAGCTGTGTCTTATATTACCGGCGTCTACGTTGATTATGCCGCGGTGGTTGATTTTGACACCTTTTCAAAGACAGTGGATGCGGTTGGCGGAGTCACCGTGAAGCGTACAACGACCCTAATAGAGGATAAACAATGGACCCAAGAAGGAAGGGAAGACGACCAGTTTTGGCATATTGAAACTAGCGGTGATGGTTCTCAGGCATGGGTATTCGAGGTTCCGATTGGCACATCCACGCTCGATAGTTTTGATGCCCTGTATTACGCGCGATCTCGATATACGACTTCTGACTTTGACAGAATGAAGCGACAGCAGGAAATAATCAATCAAGTTGCAAAAAAAATGCTTTCACTAGGAGTCCTTTCAAACCCATTTAAAGTTTCTGAGTTGATGGATATTATTGGAAAATCGGTGAAAACTGATATAAGTTCCCGACAGATATTAAACTATTTGCCTATATTACAGGAAAACGCATCGGCGGGTAATGTAGCGGAATATGTGCTTGATACTTCAACCAATAGTTTTCTTATGGATGGACGAGAAGATAATCAATATGTATTACTTCCTCGTTCGGGAAATTTTGATCAGTTAAGGGTATTTATTCAGAGTTTAATTAGCGCAAAATAAAAATTTTTGCTAGACTTATAGATGATGCAAGACGAATCCCAGCAACAATCAAGCAAAGCTCGCGCGTTTTTCGCGCGAGTTGTTCTTGTAATTATGCTTGTTGGCATAAGTTTTGGCGCTGGGCTGATTGTTGGCCAGTTAAAGCAAACTCCTTTGCCGACAAGCATACTTCCGTTTAATTCCATCAATCTTTCGGGGCAAACAGTGCCGTCATCGTTTTCGTTGATTGAAGATGTATGGAAGCGCATCCATACGCAATATGTTTACAATGACAAATTGGATGACTCCCAACTTATTTACGGAGCAATTAGGGGTATGCTCGGAGCTGTAGGCGATCCTTATAGCGTATTTTTTAATCCACAAGAATCAAAAGATTTTTTGGAAACAGTGAATGGTCAGTTTGATGGTATTGGAGCTGAAGTGGGCATGCGCGACAGTCAACTTACTATTATTGCTCCACTTAAAGATTCTCCAGCAGAACGCTCCGGACTAAAAGCGGCCGATCAAATTACAACCATTGACTCAGTAAGCACGAAAGGCATGACCCTTGAGGAAGCGGTTAGTAAAATTCGCGGTCTTCGCGGCACAAATGTTGTGCTGGGCATTGCTCGCCAAAATGGTGAACAAAAAATATTTTCAATCACCATCACTCGCGAAACAATAAAGGTCCCAAGCATGAAATGGGAAATGAAAGACGGCAATATTGCCGCAATATCTTTCTTTCAATTTAGCGAGAGGTCACCTCAGGATTTTCAAAAAATTGTAGAAGAAATTCAACGGGCAGATACGCGAGGCATTATTCTTGATTTGCGCAATAATCCGGGCGGCTACCTTTCGGCGGCAGTAGATATTGCCGGTTGGTTTTTGCCAAAAAACCAAATTGTGGTTACAGAGGATTTTGGCAGAGAGAATACTGAAGAGCACACAACCAAAGGTCCCGCAACTTTACAGAATATGCCCCTAGTCGTATTGATAAATAAAGGATCGGCATCAGCGTCAGAGATATTGGCTGGCGCGCTTCTAGATAATAGGCAAGTGCCATTGATTGGAGAAAAAAGTTTTGGGAAAGGCTCTGTACAACAGCTCGACTCGCTTTCCGGCGGATCTAGTCTAAAAATTACCGTGGCAAGATGGCTTACTCCATCAGGCCGCTCTATACAAGAGCAGGGGATTGACCCGACTATTACGGTTAAGCAAAACGAGAGTTCGAAAGAAGATGACCAGCTTAATAAGGCATTGGATACCATTATGGAATTGATAAGAAATCAAGATTAAGTCTAATGATAATTTATCTTGGATTTTAACATTTAGATAGATGTAAGCTATGAAAGTCATCTTTCTTCAACATGTACAAAACATTGCGCAAAAAGGAGACGTAAAGAATGTCTCTGAAGGATACGCGCGCAATTTTCTCTTCCCTAAAAAATTAGCTGATATTGCAACTACTGAGCGTTTGGCACTAGCAAATTCACAGAAACAACAACAGGCGATTCATCACGACGCAGAGAACTTTCGTTTTCAGGAAATCGCATCAAAATTAAAAAATGAAATTATTAAAATAAATGCCAAAGCGCACGACGACGGCGGTTTGTTTGGTTCCGTAGGCGCGCAGGAAATAAGCTCTGCTATGCGCAAACAAGGGTTTGATGTTGCGCCCAGTCACGTTCAGCTCCCAAAGCCTTTGAAGAAACTGGGAGAGTATGTCGTTGTTTTGAAGTTCAATCAAGAGATTAAGGGAGAGGTGAGGGTTAATATTGAGGCAGAAAAATAAATTCTATACATTAATTTTCAAGCACCAATTTTCTCAGCCAAAGGCTGATCCGCCTTCGGCGGAAATTTATCTCGCTTCGCGAGATCTAGCATAGCCAGACAATGAATTTACAATGACTCAATTACTAATCGTGTGTTTTCAGCCATAGGCTGATCCGCCTCAGGCGGAGAAAATTAGGGCATTGAGTTATTGCGTAAAGCAACGTGGGGCGTAAAACCCTCCGTGGAGGGCCACGCCCTCTTTACGGAGTTGCCACGCAACTCTACGTTGATTGAAAATTGTAAATTGATCATTGAAAATTCTTTCGGCATTTTTGATTTTAATTATATTATATGCCTCGTTTCATATTCGTAGTTGGAGGAGTAATGTCAGGGGTTGGTAAGGGCGTCGCGACTTCGTCAATTGGAACAATCCTGCAGGCGCGGGGTTTTCGCGTTACTGCGGTAAAAATTGATCCCTACTTAAACGTAGATGCCGGCACCATGAACCCGGTTGAGCATGGCGAGGTTTTTGTGACCAGTGACGGCATGGAATGCGACCAGGATATTGGCAACTACGAGCGATTTTTAAATAAAGATATTCCCGCCATTAATTATATGACTAGCGGAAGTGTTTATTACACGGTAATTCAGCGTGAGAGAAACTTGGGTTACGGAGGACGTTGCGTTGAAGTGGTGCCAGATATCCCGGAGGAAGTAATTGGCCGTTTGCAGCGTGTTGCCAAAGTCTCAAAGGCAGATTTTGTGTTGGTAGAAATAGGTGGCACTGTGGGCGAATATCAGAATCTTCTTTTTTTGGAAGCGGCGCGTATGATGCGTTTGCGCACTCCAAAGCAAGTAATTTTTGCTTTGGTTAGCTATTTGCCAGTACCTAAAATGGTTGGCGAGATGAAAACTAAGCCAACGCAGTATGCCGTGCGATCTCTAAACTCTGCCGGCATTCAGCCGGATCTTATCATTGCGCGTTCAGAATGCCCTATAGATGAACCGCGCAAAAAAAAGCTTTCCGTGTTTTGCAATGTCGGACCGGAAGATATTATCTCTGCGCCAGATATTCAGTCAAGCATTTACGAGATACCTGTTAATTTTGAAAATGATGGTCTTGGCAAGCGTATAGTGGTAAAGTTTGGCATGCGTGACAAAGCCGTGGAATTAAAGCAATGGAAGAGCGTTGTTTCCAAGATTCAGGCGCAAAATCCGGAGGTAAAAATCGGAGTCGTGGGAAAATACTTCGAATCAGGGAACTTTGTATTATCTGACTCTTATCTTTCGGTGCTAGAGGCAGTAAAGCATGCCGCGTGGTACCAGAATCGTATTCCTATCATCCAATGGCTTAATGCTGGCGACTACGATCCTTCGGCGAATTCGACCCTTTCGACAAGCTCAGGGCAAGGAATAAAAAAGCAATTGGCGCAACTTAGAGAATTTGATGGCATTATTGTACCCGGAGGATTTGGCAGCAGGGGGGTGGAGGGTAAGATTAATGTTATCCGTTATTGCCGCGAAAATAATATTCCATATTTTGGACTGTGCTATGGCATGCAGCTTGCAACAATTGAATTTGCGCGAAACGTTTGCGGCATGGAAGGTGCCAATACCACTGAGATTGATGGCAAGACACCTTACCCGGTGATAGATATAATGACCGAACAAAAAGCTAAGCTAGCAAAAGGGGACTACGGCGCTTCCATGCGACTTGGTGCATACGGATGCGCCCTGAAAGAAGGAACTTATGCGTATCAAGCATATGCACAGGAGGGTCGTACCCTTCGCGGAGGGTCCGACCCTCCTATCTTGTCGATGGGTAAAAAAAATGGCGAACTGCTTATTTCAGAACGCCATCGCCATAGATATGAATTAAATAATGCTTACCGAGAACAGTTTACCGCAAACGGCTTGGTTTTTTCTGGTGTGAACCCAGAGCGCGATCTTGTAGAGATTATTGAGTTGCCAAAACACAAATTTTTCATGGGTACGCAATTTCATCCAGAGCTTCAATCGCGCCCCTTGAGGCCACATCCATTGTTTGTTGCGTTCATTGGGGCGGCAGTGAATATCAACGAATAACGAATCCATTACGAATTTACGAATATCCTACTATCTATAGCTGATTCGTTTATTCGGATAGGATTCGTTATTCGTTGATTATAGTACATGCACAACCTTCGCAACACGTTGCTGTCCATTAAATCGTCGTTTTCGCACGGTAGTAAATGATATCTTGCCATTTCGCGCGGCGTAAAGCGTGTCATCCTTGCCGGAGCGTACATTGTCTCCCGCGATAAAATGCGAGCCACGCTGGCGCACGATTATATTTCCCGCTTTCACGTCTTGGCCCGCAAAGAGTTTTACTCCGAGGCGTTGTGAGTGCGAGTCTCGCCCGAGACGGGTTGTTCCTGCTGCTTTTGTTTTTGACATAGTGTTAGATTAAATCAAATAATAAATTTTAGATTAGCCGAATCATTCAACATATAAATGACTATTTTGAAATTTTATTATCTCAAAACGCAAATGTCAAAACTCAAATCTACATCGCAAATCTTAAATCTCCAGCAGTAGTTTCTTAGATTTGATTTTCAGTTTTGCGATTTGAGCTTTAAGATTTGAGATGAATATGTAAATAAATAATTATTCAGATATTATGGATAAAAAATTAATAGTTTCTCTAATAGCTTTCTCTATAGTAATTGCCTACGGGATCTTTGTGGCAGGATATGCCTCGCGATCTTTTTTGGAGATACGGAGACAGCCGATTACCGTAGAAAAAGAGTCGGAAAATACTGATAGTAATACTACCGCAAAAACCGCATCCTTGCAAGATGGCATAAGCCAGAATGCCCAAGATGCCCTGACGGCAGAAAAAGTCACCTTCTTTGCTAGCAAGAATGGCAAGGTCTACTATCTCCCCTGGTGTCTTAAACAAGGCCAAATAAGCGACAAAAATAAAGTGGAATTTGCCACGCGCAAGGAGGCGGAGGCTGCTGGGCTAAAGCCCGCGGCAAGCTGTCCGGAGATAAGTCTGTTTTAAGATAATTTGACAAATTATATGAGTTTGTTATAATATTTGAAATTAAAGAAAAGGGGTGCTTTATGAAAAAGCAAGCCTGGTTCTGTCTGGATTGTGGGCATTACGGAATAGCTAGTTTAGCAAGGAGGCAAAGTCGTGAGTCAGATTTCTCTACAAGGTCTTAATAAGGGAAATGTTTTGGCGGCGCTTTATAACGCTTCCAGGCCTCAAGGCATGGGGTTTTTGCAGTATGACCCCAAGCCAATGACCCTCGAGGAGGCGGAGTATTTGCTTCAAAGAATGACCGACTTTGATTATATCAAAGGTCGAGTCATGAAGGTAGATCTGTCCGGCGATGTGCTGGACACGTGGGGGTACGACCGCGGCAACGGTGATGGCGCTGCGGAGCAAGCTATCTCGGAGCTTCGCAGTACGGGAGACGTAAACTCGGTCGTCGCTCAAGCGACTCACCATATGAGTACATTGGAAGCGGCCGAGGATGTGAAGGCCGATCTCAATAAAGAGACCACGGTGGCGAATAGTGAAGGAATTGTGATCTTGAGCCTAGGTCTTGCGGACGTCGCCGACGTGCTTGGTCCCGCCGTGGACCGGGCGATTGAGAAGCGCCGAGCGTAATTCGGCATCAAGAGGCGCGTATGAGGAAACTCTGCGCGCCTTTTTTATTACTAACTTTCGTGTTATGGTATAAAAGAAAAACACAAAACACAAATTACAAAAGCCAAACAAATTTCAATTTACAAAGTACAAACTACTGCGAATTTGGAATTTGTATCCTGTGTTTTGTTTGGACTTTGTGCTTTGAGTTTTGTGTTTTTCTAAACCATGAAGCCACTTACAAAACAAACATATCTTCTATACTGGCAGCACGCTCGAAAGTATTCTTTCTGGCTTTTTGTGACTGTCGCGGGGGTTGTGATCGCAAGTGTTTTGGAAGTTATTATACCTCTTTACTTCAAAGAGTTCTTCGAAGCGCTCGTACGAGGCGCGCAAGGCCGCGACTTGTATGCCAACGTGCTTCTGCAAATTCTATTTATAATAATTGCTTTGCGCGTTATTTCGTGGGCTTTTTGGCGCGTTTCTACTTTTGTTATAGCGCATTTACAAAGCAGGGTGATGTCCGATCTTCTCAACACTGCTTTTGAGAACCTACAAAATCATTCATATTATTTCTTTGCTAACCGTTTCGTAGGTACGCTAGTGCGGCGCGCTGGCCGTCTTTCTGATTCTTTTGAAGGGATTGCGGATCGCGTATATTATGATTTCCTGCCGCTTATTGTAAAGATAATCGCTATTGTTTTTGTTTTATTCTTAAGTAGCAAGTTAGTTGCCTTTATCACGATAGCGTGGACTATTATGTATTTGGCTATAAATTATTTTTTTATAATTTATAGCATTAAATACGACGAAAAAAGCTCGGCAATGGATTCAATTGTATCTGGGCAGCTTGCTGATACGCTTACTAACAATACTAACGTTAAGCTTTTTACTGGCATTAAGTACGAAATAAGCCAATTTGTAAAACTTACAGAAGAGCAGTTCCGTTTGAGGCGTTTTGCTTGGTGGCTGGCGGAATCTTCCGAGGCGGTTCGCGCGGGCCTCATGGTCATTTTGGAGTTCGTTATATTCTATTTTGCTATTTCTTTGTGGCAATCCGGCCAGATTGGGGTAGGGGACTTCGTGCTCATTCAATCTTATTTAATAGATCTATTCGGCCGATTGTGGGGCTTTGCTCGCGCAATGCGCAATATGTTCCGTTATCTCGCCAATGCCGAGGAAATGGTGGAGATTATCAATACACCGCACGGAATTATTGATAAGTCTCGCGCAAAGAAATTAAAAGTTACCAACGGCGAGGTTGAGTTTCGCGACGTGACATTCGCGTACAATCAGACTAGAGATGTAATAAATCATCTAAATCTTAAGATTAAGCCGGGCGAAAAAGTCGGTGTTGTAGGGTTATCCGGTTCAGGTAAGACAACCATCGCTTCGTTAATTTTACGCCTGTTTGATATTCAAGATGGCGCGATTCTTATTGATGGTCAAAATATTGCAGATGTTACGCAGGATTCACTCCATTCAAGCATAAGTTTTGTGCCACAAGACCCAATTCTTTTTCATCGTACTCTTTGGGAGAATATTCGCTACGGGAAAAGGGACGCAAAAGATAAGGAAGTTATACAAGCGGCGCGCGACGCGTATTGCGATGAGTTTGTAGAAACTTTGCCGGAGAAATATCAAACGTATGTAGGGGAGAGAGGCATCAAGCTTTCAGGCGGACAGCGCCAGCGTATAGCCATAGCGCGCGCATTTTTAAAGAACGCCTCTGTTTTGATTTTGGATGAGGCAACCAGCAGCCTAGACTCTCATTCTGAGCAAATCATTCAGCAAGCGCTCGAACGGCTTATGCAAGGCCAGCCTTCGCAAAATGCTTCCGCCGGCACTAAAGTTCTGGCGGACGAGACGGCGGGGCAAGGCCGTACAACAATAGTGATAGCACACCGTTTATCAACGATAAGTAAAATGGATCGCATAGTTGTTCTTGATAACGGAAAAGTAGTTGAGCAGGGGACGCATGCAGAACTTATAGCTAACCCCGACAGTATTTATACTAAACTATGGAATTTACAGGTCGGTGGATTTATTTCGGCCGGAGAAACGGAAGAATAAAAAAAGGGCCTCCGGGAGGCCCTTTTTCATCGGCGATATAGAATAGAGGGGAGTATAAGAAGAAGCTTCTTTGGCCGTTATTTATATAGTCGTATAATGTACCTTATGCGACATACAATATAAAATCAACGAATAACGAATCCCTACGAATAAACGAATTAAAAATAAGAAGTAGATAGTATTCGTTATTCGTTGATACATCTATCGCGACGGTGTTGGTATCACCCTATCAACACCTTTATCAATTTGTTGGCTAACCCGTTGCTTGAGATTGTCTTTTAAATAGTTTTTGACATCATTAACGGCCTCAACAGCGCTTATTTTAGATTGTTGAAAAAGTTGTTTTATAAAATCTTCGTCCTTAATGCTATCAATCAATCCCTTTGTCTTATTAACAATACTTACAACAAAATTTTTTATGTCTGATCCGTAAGGAATTTTTTGCACTAGATTATCGGGCACCACATATGCAAATATTAGCAATAAAATTATTGTAAATATAAGGAATTTCGCCATATGTCGTATAATAATTATTAGTGTAAAATAGATTATTTCGGCAAATAATCCATTGGATTCAATGACGCGCCGATTGGCAATGTGCCAGCCAGTTTGCTGGCTTTAGTGGTGTATGTATTGGGCGCATACACCGTAAAATGCACATGGGAGCCCGTAGAATAGCCCGTAGACCCCATATATCCTATTATATCCCCTCTTTTTACGGTTTGGCCAACTTTTGCGGTCTGCACAGACATATGTCCATAAAGGGTTACGAGACCATTGTCGTGCTCTATAGTTATCCATTTTCCATATGCGTAAGGCGCGCTAGCCACTCCTATTACAACACCTTCGCGCGCAGCGCGAAGTGGCGTGCCTATAGGCCCCGCGATATCAATGCCATTATGAAAGCACGTGGGATATGCTTTGGACTTTTTAGCAAATGCCGTGCATCCGTATCCTTGTGAAAGCCTACCGCTAGCCGGCCATTCAAGAACGCCATGACCAGTAGTTGGTATAATGCTGGGATCGAGTGTTTCCCGTAATCGATCTTCTAATTCAAAAATTTGGCGCTGAACTTCATCTTGTTTACTTGTGACATCTTTGAGCAGATTCTGATATTGCGCTTCTTGATTGCGAGTCTGCTTTAGAACATCCTGCTGGTCGGCCCTTTGCGATTCAACAATTGCCTGTTGAGCAGTAAGGTCGTCCTTTGCGTTGTTAAGATCGTCTTGCCGCTGGTTAAGTTCCAATTTCGCATTTTCAAGCCCGGCTTTTTCAGATTTTAAATTTTTTAGATTTTCATAAAGATTACTATTTAAGCTATCCTGATTCTGAACCTGATCGTAGAAATTGGATAAATTTTCATATTTTAGCACAAGTTCGAGGATTGACTCGCTATCACTCGCGTATATTTCGCGCACCAAAGCGGCAGTCTGCTCTTTATTTCTTTCAATAGATCGTTCAAGAGCGTGAATCTGCAATTCGGTTTGCGTTATCTTATCAGACAACAATGTTATTGCCTGCCGATCTTTGTTTATTTGTTTTTCAAGCGATTGAATTGACCTGTTATAGTTAGCAATTAGATTTTTTAAAGTATTGGCCTGCTGTTGCGTTGTATCAATATTTTCTTTATAAGATTGCGCTTGTTCTTGCAATTCTCTTATTTGCTGTTGTTTTTCGTCAAGCTGTTTTTGAATATCGTCTGCTGTTGTGGCAGAGGCGTAGTTGGCAAAACCTGACAATACTAAAAGTAACTGCAATAATAGGCAGATTGATCGCAAAAAGTATTTTGATACATGAAACATTGGCATGAAAGGAGCTCACTATGAAACTTTTATACTTACCGATTTCAGAGGAGGCTTTTTGCATACGCTAATCGAGCAAGCGTTTTTTCTTTACCCAGAATACTAGCTACTTCAAACGGGCCAGGTGATGCTTTTTGACCAGTTAAGGCAACGCGCAAAGGCCATAATATAGTGCCTTTATCCCCCTTTGCCGAAGCATAAGGCATTAAAACGTCTTCCAGAGATTTTGCGGTCTGAAATATTTTATTATCTAACGACATGATAAAGTTTTCTAATTCAGACAGCGTTTTGGTAATAGTTATTTTGTCGGTATTTTTCCAAACAAGCAGGGATTCATCGTAAGAGGGACTATCTGTAAAGAAAAATCCTGCTCTCTCCCCTATTTCCGCGAGGCGCTTTAACCGTTCTTGCTCCAGAGCAATAATTTTTTTTAGCCATTCAAAATTAACTATCTCGCCGGTTTTAATAATTTTGAATTTCAAACCGTCATTTTGCTTGTCTCGCGAAGCATAGGCGGAGTGAGGAGATTTGCGATTTGCGATTTGCGATTCCTCGATGTATCCCGCATAAACCAAAAATGGTACACAACGCTGGGTTAATTCGCCTATCTCCATGTTACGTATGTACATGCCATTCATCCAATCCAATTTTTCGAGATTAAAAATAGCTCCGCTCTGCTGAATATTGTCGCCGTCAAATCGTTCGATAAGCTCCTTCATTGTCATTATTTCTTTATCATCATTGGCGTTCCAGCCAAGGATAGCAAGAAAGTTTATAAATGCTTCGGGCAGATATCCCATTTTTTCATATTCAAGAACAGAAACCGCGCCGTGGCGCTTGCTAAGCTTTGATCGATCTGTACCGAGTAGCAACGGCAAGTGAGCGTACTTAGGCGATTGCAATTTAAGCGCGCGTTGGATCAGAATTTGTTTCGGGGTATTTGAGATATGATCTTCGCCGCGAATAACATGCGTAATTTCCATGTCGCTGTCGTCAATTACAGCCGCAAAATTATATAACGGCAAATCAAGCGACTTTGCGAGTGAAAAATCTCCCAGCAAATCAGCATTAAATTCTATCTCTCCTCGTACATGATCATAAAATTTTACGCTGCCTCCAGGATTCTGAAAACGTATGATAGATTTTTCTTTATTAGTATCAGTAACATCGATTGCAGCAAATTTGCGATAATCACATATATGCATTGGCGGTTGCTTTTGCGCCTCTTGTTGCGCGCGTTCTTTTTCAAGCTCTGCTTGTGTATGCCAGCAATAAAAAGCATCGCCTTGTTCTAATAATTGATTTAAATACTGTTTATGAATTTTTAGGCGTTCGCTTTGACGATATGGGCCATGGAGGCCGCCAACATCGGGCCCTTCGTCCCAATCCATGCCTAGCAATTTAAGCCCCTTGAGGATATTTTCTTCATATTCTTTTTTGGAACGTTCGGTATCAGTATCCTCAATGCGTACTATAAATACTCCCCCATGGTGACGAGCAAAAAGGTAGTTAAATAATGCGGTGCGAGCCGTGCCGACGTGCAGCATTCCCGTTGGGCTTGGAGCTATGCGGACGCGAACGGTTTGGTCAGGGGTTACGAATTGTTCTTTAGTGGTATTCATAAAATATATTAGCGAATAACGAATGGCATAAGAATATACGAATACTCCACTACAGCCAATTCGTTTATTCGTAAAAAATTCGTTATTCGTTGATTAAGTCCAATATCATTCCTGCAATCTCATCCGCAGCCCTTGGCCGTGCAAACTCCGCGGCGCGTTGTGACATAAATCGCCGTTTTTGTTCATCATTAATAACAAAATTAATTGTTTCAAAAAATAAATTGGGTGTAAGGTTTTGCTCCTCAAGCACCGTACTGGCGCCAAAATCAGCATAAAGATAAGCATTTTTTTTCTGGTGATCATCCGCCGCGCTTGGCAGTGGAATAAGGATACTTGGTTTTTGTATAGCGGCAATTTCAAAAATACTTCCCGACCCCGCCCTGCTTACCACAAGCGAGCATAAAGCGTAGGCGTGCGCGAGGCCTGCTTCATCCATAAATGCATGCGGGTGGTAAGATGAGTACAATTCTAGCGGAGTCCTTGCAAGCGCAATTTCTTTCACGGCAACAAAATGCTTTTCTCCGATTTGATGTATCACTTCAAAGTTAGCAAGAAGTTTTGGCAATGATTCCAAAACAAGTTCGTTAATTTTTTGCGCGCCCTGGCTTCCTCCCTGTATTAAAATAATCGGCTTCTGCGAATCTATTTGAAAAATTTTCCTCCCCTCATCAGTAGAACCGTTCATAAGATTAGGGCGAATCGGGTTTCCTAGAACCGTGTACAACTCTGGTAGGTGCTCGCGTTTAGCCCCTCGAACAAACTCGGGGTAAACAACCGGAAATGAAAGTATAACTTTGTCAGCAAATCGTGCCAGTAAGCGATTTGCGAGCCCCATAACGCTATCTGACTCATGAATTACTATCGGTATGCGATAAAGCCAACCAACTAAGACAGGGAAAGCGCTGCCGTAACCTCCTTTTGCGAATATCACATCAGGCATGAGCCAGTATAAATACGCGAGAGATTGTATAAGAGTTATGGGCGGCTTTAATATATCTAAAATAGTTGTGAGCGAAAAATATCTGCGCAATTTGCCGGCAACAAGATTCCATACAGTAATGCCTTCTTGCGCGAATATTTCTTGTGCCATTTTTCCAGGTCCAAGGAATATAACTTCTGGCTCTGCGAATCCCTCTTCTTGCGTGCGAAAAACAAAACTGCGCGCAACAGCAATAAGCGGAAATAAGTGTCCGCCAGTGCCACCGCCGGTAAGCAGGATATGTAATTTTTCTTTTTCGTTTGACATTGCAGTAATCAGCGAATAACGAATAGTGTACGAATATACGAATACTCTACCAAATCGATTCGTTTATTCGTGTTGGATTCGTTATTCGTTGATTATATCAGTTATGCCGAGAAATCTGAAGTAGTAATCCGGAAGCCGCCAGTGTTGACACCATAGCCGAACCGCCATAACTAATAAATGGCAAAGGTATTCCCATCAAGGGCAAAACGCCTGTTATAGATCCGATGTTGATAAATGCCTGGATGCCAATCCAGGAAGTGATGCCGAGCGCTAACATGGAAGAAAATCTATCATTTGAGTCTCGCGCGATTTTTAGTCCCCGCCAAATAAAAATTAAAAAAAGTAGTATGAGTGAAATAGCGCCAACAAATCCCGTCTCTTCGCTCCACACCGCAAAGATAGAGTCTCCCATTGGTTCTGGAAGAAAATTATGAGATTGCTGGCCTTGGGCTATTCCAACCCCCCAAAGTCCTCCCGAACCTTCCGCGAGCAACGCTTGATTAAGATGATAGCTAATACCCATAGGATCGGTTTGAGGGTTAAGAAACGTAGATATTCTTTCTAGTCTGTACGGCGCAATTTGAATAAGAATAAATAATCCTATAACGCCCAGGACGCCCAGAAAAGCAAAATGCTGTATTTTTCCCCCAGCTACAATATACATAAATCCCGCGGTAAGACCAATTAAAATTAAAGTGCTAATATCGGGTTGAAGAAAGAGGAAAAAAGCCAACATGCCAACCAGGATCGTAAAGGGTACTAAACCAGTTCCAATATTTTGCACTTCATTTTTTTTTGATGCAAACCATGCGGCAAGATATATTACAAATGTAAGTTTGGTAATTTCCGAGGGTTGCATTAGAAAAGACCCAATATGAATCCATCGCTGCGCGCCACCGGCTGCGTATGCAAACCCCGGAACAAAAATAAGTATAAGCAGAAATAGCGAGGTTAGATAGAATGGAAGCGCTAAACTATGCAATATTTTGTACGGTAAAAAATAAAATATAAACCCGCCAATCAGTCCCAACCCCACTCCGTAAATCAATTGATGTTGCAAATATCCATATATGTTGCCAAAAACATACTGACTTTCGCCTCCTGACGCGGATGATAAAATAACAAGCCCGACACTAAACAGGGCTGCTATGGACATAAGCAAAATGAAATCTGGTTTTTTGAGCAGCAAATGTTTGTTCATGTGGAACAATCAGCGAATAACGAATGGCGTACGAATATACGAATACTCCACTACCGCTAATTCGTTTATTCGTAAAAAATTCGTTGATGTTATTCTCTTCTTAGTATCTCTCCCGCTCGATTCGTCGTCGTCTTTCCATCTCGCACCGCTACTTCGCCATTGACGATAACCCAATTTATACCAGATGGGTATTGATAAGGATTTTGAAAAGTCGCGTTATCTTTTATTTTCTTTGGATTAAATATCACTATGTCAGCATAAGCGCCTTTTTCAATTTTTCCGCGATTCTTTAAACCTATTTTTTGCGCAGGGCCGTATGTCGCCTTGTAGATGGCTTGTTCCCATGTCAGCAGATTGTTTTCTTGAATATATCGCGAAAAATATCTTGGAAATGCTCCAAATGATCGCGGATGAACGAGTTTCCCTGACTTGCCGTCAGAATGTAGATATCCGATACCATCGGACGATGTAAAAGAATAAGGATTCTGTACTGCTTGCATAATATTTGCCTCCGAAAGTGTGGTCGTAAATACTGATACGCGTCCTTCCGACGCCGAAAGCATATTGAGTACCGCATCTTCAATGGAGGTTTCCTGATTTTTGGCAATCTCTTTTATGGTTCGGCCAATAAACGTAGGGTCAAGGTTAGCAGATGCGATAACCATTCTATCGTACTGATGCGGATCTTGCCGCATTTCCTGCACAAGGCGTTTGCGTATCACAGAATCTTGAATACGCTCAAGCATTTTTTTCTTTCCGCCTTCAGCAACCCAATCGGGAAGAAATATATAGAGTACAGATAAAGTCGTTGTATACGGATAAAGGTCAAAATTTACAAACACTCCCTGCGACCGAGCTTCTGTTATCATATCAATTGCTTTTGAAAAATTTGACCAGAATGTTTCTCCCATCGCTTTGAAATGGGATATTTCAAGATGTACTGTGTTGCGGCTGGCTGAATCAAGCGCTTCTTCCACCGCCGGAATTAAATGTTCTCCTTCGTCGCGTAGGTGCGCGCTATAAAGGCCATCATATTTTTTTACCACATCGAGCAACGCGTCAATTTCTGACGCTGACGCAATTTTGGCATGCGAATAAGCAAAACCGGTTGAAAGACCAAACGCGCCTTCGTTCATAGCATTATCCAGCAGGAATTGCATTTGTTTTATTTCATGACTATTAGCTTCGCGAAAACTATCACCAAGAATACCGCGACGGAGCGTTGAGTGACCAACAAGAGTGCCGACATTGATACGCAGATGATGATGATCTAATTCCGCAAGATACTCACCCATCGACATCCAGTTGACATTTAACAGTGACGGATCAGCCCATTTTTGTACCATCATAATAACACCGGGGTTCGTTAACGGCGCGAGTGACGTGCCGCAATTGCCCATCAGGATGGTTGTTATACCCTGTTGAACAAGACTATTCTGGCCAGCGTTGGAAAATAACGTTAAATAGACGTCGGAATGATTAAGAATATCTACGAATCCGGGGACGACGAAATTATTTTGCGCGTTAATGACACGTTCATTGTTATGCTCGTGAAGATTTCCAATTTCATGGATAAGATTTTTCTCAATTCTAATATCAGCTTCGTATCGAGGCTGTTGCATGCCATCTATAATTATGCAATTTTTGATGAGCATAAATTTAATCTAAAATCTCAAATGGCAAATCTTAAATCTACATCGCAAATCTTAAAGCTTCAGTCGTAATTTTTAGATTTAAGTTTTAGTTTTGCGATTTGCGATTGGAGTTTTGACATTTATTTAATGGAAGCTAAGCCAAATTGCTGTCATTGAAAAAAGCGAAGCTACAGCCCATGCGTACATCACTATAGTCGCCTCGCTCCAACCTGTAATTTCAAGGTGATGATGTAACGGGGCCATTGCAAGCAATCTATGTCCGAATAATACACGCCACGCGACTTGAATGAGAACTGATACGATTTCAATAACGAATATTCCTCCTATGATTGGCAAAAGCACTACCCTGTCTAACGCAAACGCAATCGCGGTAAGCATTACCCCCATTCCAAGCGATGCCACGTCTCCCATTTGATATCGTGCGGGTTTGATATTAAATAGTAAATAGCCAAGCAGTGCGCCTATCGTTACCGCAATCAGGAAAATGAAATCTGTGTTTCTATGTTGGAGCGCTACGATAAAAAACGCGCTGTAGGATAGCAGTAATGTCCCAGCAGATAGCCCGTCAATGCCGTCGGTAATGTTTACAGCATTAGACATAAACATAACCAGGAAAATAATTAAAGGAACAATCATCCAGCCCAGATCATATGAACCATGCCATGGAATCCAGATTGACGTCCAGCTAAGCTTAAATGAAAGCCACCAGGCAATAATGCATCCTATAATGAATTGTACCAAAATTTTCTCATGAGCCTGAATGCCACTGCCGGGATGCGATCCCAGAAGATAGAAAAATCTTTTATACGCGTACCACGGCAATAACAGTACATACCATACGCGAGCTAAAATATTTTTGTGGACGCGTATAAGCGTCCAAACTTTTCCAAGCGTACGCACGGGGCGGGTTTTTGTATAAAAGATATTCAGCAGGTCGTCCAAACCACCCAAAGCAGCTGACAACAGTAGCACTCCTATTGGTACATATGTCGTCTCACGATGCCAATTAAACATCGTTGTGAGCACCGCGATAACGCTAACAATTATAATGCCTCCCATGATTGGTGTACCTATTTTTGCCTCGCGCCCGGCAATTAACGATGAAAAATCGTGTTCATCTCGTCGAGTTATGTGTAATTTTTTAAGAAGCGCGATAAGCGGAATTGAGCCTATGACGGTTAAAGCGAATGCCGTGAAAAAAAATGCAAAAATAGAATCCGGAAATGAAGTAAAAATCATACTTACAAGTACAGCGGACGATATAGACCACATGCTACCTCCTGGCCCGATATAAACCCGCGTTGCTGGTTAATTGTGCGTGATGTGTTGGGCCACTCTTCCCAATGCTGTTCAACCAAAGGCAACGATTCATTCGTGATAGTTATTTTTCCTTCTTTTATTCCCTCGCCAGTTTCTTCACGTACCGATTGAGCGTATTCCACGGAAATCAACTTATCGTTATTATCTCGTTCAGTTTTTATAACAAGTATGGCATGGTCAACTTCAGCGACAAATCTAATCAAGTCGCCGGGCTGCAATTCTTGCCAATTCTTTAATTCCCTAGCATTTTGTAGATCGGTAAGCGTTGCAACACCGATGTGCGTGAATGGGCGTAAATAAATTGCGATTTTTGCAAATAAGCCAGACTGCGGGAATTGCAAAACTTCATATACGCGCTTGCTCTTACTTTGACGCGTCCAAGCATCAAATATATGGGCGATAAAACCGGAGCATTCCACGCCGAGCCGCCTCTTTCTCATTATATCACGAACTTCATCTTCTTCCATTGAGGAAAAGTTTTTATGCTCAAGGCGCTCAATTATTTTGAGTTCGTCTTCAATCTCTTGAGGAGACCCTTTGCCGGAAAAAGCGTTCAAGCCCCAGCGCTCCTTACCACTGCGAGGATTGCGATAATAAGGGCAACGGACTGCCCTGTTGTCACCTATGTTGAGATGTTTATAGCGCTCTATAACGTCTAGAGCTGGTTGAGGGATACTTACAATTGTATTCATATGTTTACTATCAACGAATAACGAATCCTTTACGAATAAACGAATTGGCTGTAGCGGAGTATTCGTATATTCGTACGCTATTCGTTATTCGTTGATGATATATTCTTGCACCCTATATAGCTCCTCATTCACCCCTACCACTTTCATACGCGAAGTAACAATTCCTTCACCTAAGGGCAGCTGAATTTCCGAAACCAGCACTTCATTCTGTAGTTTATTGCGATACAGCACTTGCCGTACCTTACCACGCAAGACAAGCGGCGGTAAGTCCCCGTTCGACAAGCTCAGGGCAAGCTCCTTTTTCGGCTCGAATCCTGGCTCCAGCATGTCGTTAATAAACAATAGAATTAGAGGGGTTTTATTTATGGCTCGATGCAGTTTTGCTTCAAATGAAATGCTAGCTGGCTGATGCGTGTTTACTTCAATAAAGTATACTTTACCAGTGCTTTTTTCTGCCACAGCGTCAATGCCAAAAAGGCCATTGTAGCCCTTAGCATGCATCGCGGTTCCTACGTTTCTCGCCATCACGCCGATAGCTTCTATTTGACTTTGCGAAAGTTCTTCGGACACGATGCCGAAATCGTTTCCCACGGTTGATGACGGATTGTTTGTTGCTTCAGGTAGTCCGGTAAGCTGTTTGCTGATAGAGCCCGTATAGACCGTGCCATTTTTTGCTGCAAACGCATTAAGAGTGTAAGTATTTCCCGTGATGAATTGCGCGATCCTTACTTCCCTATTCGGGAATTTTTCCGCGTGCGGAGTAAGATCTTCGATTGACTGCAAAATAAACGTCCCTCCTCCGCTGTGGCCGATATTATACTGGGCAACTAACGGTAACGGCATTTTTGCAATAACTTTGGTTGCTTGCGACAATGTTGTAATAATAGTTGGCGGAAACTCAATGCTATCTTTAAGATGTTGATATTGGGTTATTTTATCTTCAAAAAGAGTTGCTAAATCCGCGCGCGGCGCCATAAGTTGCCAGCTGTTCTTTTGGCATTCTTGCTCGATAGGCTCGGAGGTTTTTAGTACAAGAATGTTTGATTGCTGTCCGGCCGACAAATCATCAATATATTTTATAACGCAGGTTAACTTCGCCACGCCATAAGTGCCAGCGCGCAGATTATCTTCCCAATTTTTGTCAACACAATCGCGTTCCAGAATAAACATTTTTGTGCCCCTTGCCTCCAAGTCATCTGTAAAAGCGCTTTTATATGGACAAATAATAGCGTAGTTAGCCAAATCATCCTCAACGCCGGTTGCGCGTTCAGGGTCAAGGGCGAGATAGAAAATTTTGTTATTCCCTATTGACATATAATTATAATATATGGTATATAAAAAAAATAATCGGGAGTATCGCAATATATTCCTTAAAGGAGGAATAAGAGTGGTTGACATCGGTGAAGTAATCTATCTTGCTATTGCGGTATTTATTGGTTGTGCGTTCGGAAACTTTGTGGAAAGCTCTTCTAGAACGGGAAGCTCTTCTAGAAGTCGTGCGTTCGAGCGCAGTCTCTTTCAATTTGTAGCATTATTTTGTTTTGTCTTGTCCATCGTACTTGTCTACCTCATCCGTGTATAATAAATCCGTCATTAGACACACCGACTGCCCAGCTTCACCAAGAGGCTGGGCTTTTTCTTTCCATTTTAGAAATCCCGCGAATGCCAAAACGCTTTGCCAACCTGGCTTAAACTCACAGCCCTCAAAGTACTTCGCGGCATTTTCCAGTTCTTGATTGAAAATAACATAGCCATTGCCACCGGTTGCGCGGACAATATTCGCAACTGTTTTTTTGCGAGGTGCTACGCGGTCTACGATTGCCGTGGCCAAACTTTCTTTTTCTTCTATAAAATCTTTGCTAAATTCTTGCGCTATCGTGTGCACCTTGCTTGTTTGTACTATATGAAGTTCCGGAACCTCACATCCAAGGACTTTATATCCATTGTATATTCCCTGCAAGGTTGCGCCTGAGCTAGTAGGTATAAAAATGCGTTTCGTATCGGGCAACTGATCGCGTAGCTCAAACGAGATTGTTTTATATCCCTCAATCCCCTCCTCATGCTTTGACGCGAGCAGATTAGGAATATTGTTCTTTTGGCTGAATTGTACGGATTCCTTGCGCGGAAGCGCGCTCTGGTATATCTGGATGTTGTCAAAAGATTGAAGGCGTGCTAGTTTTTCTTTGGCAAGCTTGGTGCTAATAAAAACATGCAGGCGGATATTTGCTAGCTTGCAATATGCCGCCGCGGAAATAGCGGAATTTCCGGACGAGGCAATAGCGAGCTCTTTTACGCCATTCATACGACAAAGCGAAATCCAATACGCGAAAGATCGATCTTTGTGCGTACCAGTGGGGTTGCGAAATTCAAGTTTTCCCCACACCGAAATATCCCCAATTGACTGCGTTTTTTGCAGACTATATACTGGGGTCATTCCCTCTCCCAAGGAGGATTTACAACCATCCGGGATGGGCGGAGAAAACAAATCATTAAAGTCCCAAAATATCATGAAAGTAAAATGCCAAGAATGTAAAAATGAAAAAGCGTTAGACGACTTTGACGCGCAAGCAGGCAACTGGTTTGAGTGCGACTATTGTGGCACTACCTACGAGATTGTCGATATTGACGAAGACGGTGAGCCGCAGCTGCAAATGATTGAGGAGGAAAAATAAGTATCTAGTCTTACCGGGGCATCTCAATATGAGGTGCCTTTTGTTTTATAATCAGGTGTTATCTGGTTTCAAAATTTTCAATGGTTATGTTTTCAGCCATAGCAAGAAATACAAAAAAATGTATTTCTACGTTTAACAAAAATTACAACAAAATGTAATTTTACGCTAAGGCTGATCCCCGCCAGAGGCGGGCAGGCGTCTCAGGCGGAGAAAATTTAGTAATTGTAAATTTATTGAAAATTGTTAAATTGAAAATTGATCATTTTTCTGTTTTATAGTTCTTATTGTCTCCTCTATCATCCCCCTAAACCCTTTTTGGCTCATGAAAACAACACAGCCAAAGATATCCCGTTTCCTCCAACCAACTACAATTTTTTTAATTTGCGAAATTACCTCCTCGTCTTCCGTTATAAATTGTACGCGCTTGTAATCTTTTTGAATTTTCCGCGCAAGCTTTTTATTAAACTCTTGTGATTCAGCCGAAGTGCCGCTCAAGCGAGGCAGTAAGACATAATCCGCCTTCGCAAAACATTTGTGGTATTCTTTTTGCTTCAGCGCCAAATCGCTTCTATTTCCCGGTTCGTATATTGCGATTATAGATTTGCAAGGAAATTGCGCGCGGATTGCTTCAAGCGCCCCCTCAACTTTTTCCGGAGAATGGGCGTTGTCGTCTATCACTACTATGTTTTTGTCCTGGTAGCGCACTTCCTGGCGGCGTTTAATGCCCTTAAAAGTTCGCAGCGCTCTCTTTATTTGTTTATCTTCTATTCCTATCTGTTTGGCTAGCGCCACGACCGAACCAATATTCTCTTTCCATGCCGCGCCCAAAAAGGGAGGGGTAAAGCCTTCGGCGCTATTTTCATCGTACCAGCAAATTTGTGCTTTTGCACCATTTAGAACCTCTTGGGCATTCTCTCCCCTTCTATTGGCAATAATCACGCCATTTTTAGGCATTTTTAGGGCAAGCTTATGGAATGTATTTATATAAGAACTCTTGGTCGGAAACATATCCATGTGGTCCCAGGTGGCACCCGTGAGAATAAGATATTTGGGGTGATAAGCCAAAAATCGCGATGTTTTCTTCCAATTTGCGATGGGATATTCATCACCCTCAAGAACCGACCACTTGCTATCCGTGCTGCGGATGCCGTCGGTGAAGTTTTTGGCAATGCCGCCTATCATAAAACTGGGATTGAATTTGGCGACTTCGAGCAGCCACGCAACGAGTGACGTTACAGAAGTTTTGCCGCACGATCCTGCCACAACAATAGAATTTTCTTTTTCTATTAGTTCTGGTAAAACTTCGCCATATGTCTTGTAGGGAATCTTATTTTTTATAGCATAGGCAAGTTCGGGATTCTTTTTGCTAATGAACGCCATAACTAGCACAAGATCGGGCCTTTGGCTAAGATGTTTTTCTTTGTAGCCAGGCATAATTGCAATGCCATTTTTCTTCAAATAGGTACTCATGGGCGGGAAAAACGCGCGATCGGAACCAGTCACTTTCCAGCCAAGTTTTTTATACAAAACAGCCAGAGGTGCCATTGTCACCCCAGAAATGCCTATAAAATGAATGTGTTTTTGAGTTTCTTTGGTCATCTTTATCGGGTAGTCTATAGAAGCACGGCTTCTATACTCGCGCTTATCATATAATTTTCGCTAATACTTTCTCCGCGTAATCTTTATCGCGTACCACATCCCCTACAGGCAGACCAGTTTCATTCTCCGCTTCTTGTGTCGCGCGTCGCGTGTCTTCTTCAGACATGCCGGATGTATTCAAAGCCACCGCTGCAACTTTTGTGTCGCGGTATGTCGGTAAAATACTAGATTCGTAGTGCTTAATCGCTTCTTTCAGCGAAGGAAGAGCCACAAGCTTGGAGCCAATGGAGTGTTTTCGCGCGGGCCTGTGGACTAACACCATATGCGTTGGCACCGCGCCGTGAATTAGGGAGATGCAGGTATTCGAGAATGCGGGATGAAATAAACTCCCCTGCCCTTCCACAAAAAAAATATCGTAATCATTTTGTTTTTCAATCAGCATTTTCTCCACCGCGCCAGCCATAAAATCCGCTGGCAGGGCGTCTATGGAAATCCCCCAGCCCTCAATCATAATGCTCGTTTGTCCCGTAGGGATTACGCAGGCACGCATGCCCCGCTTTTGCGCAGCTCGCGCGAGTTCATAGCTTGTTGTCATCTTTCCAATAGCGGCATCGGTACCTACCGTTAAAACTATAGGTTTTGTAATGTGATAAGATTGCGAGGAACACACGGGAATACTTTGCAAATCAACATCAGAGCGCACGTCCCAAATTATTGAGCCACTGGTTTTAGCGGCCTCGCTAAACTGCGCATTATTTTTTAGCGGATAATGCATTCCCGAAACTACATGCATGCCTTGTTGCAAAGCCGTTAGAATATCATTTTCCCACTCGCGTGGCAACCCTCCGCCCTCTGGGGCGGCGCCTAGTAAAAGAACAGATGCTTTGGTAATATCACGCGCTTCAGCGAGCGACGAAAAAATTGGCGTATCGACATTTTTTGAATCATCGAGATATCCGCCAAGCACATCATATACTCTTATGTGGGGTATCCGATACCCCACATAAGATGTGGAGTCCACGATGCCCGCTATCGGATATTCCGCGTATCGCAAAATCCCATCCGCGGTTTTTGCCCGCATGGGGAATTTTTTGCGTGCATTAAGGCCAAAAACCCCCTCGGCGTAGATGAGAGATACGTGCTCTGCTAGGTTAATCGGCGCATTTATTGGGCTAGCCATAAGAAGTTATAATAGCACACAATCTAAATATATTCTAGCATAAGAAAATGAAAAAGCCCGTGCGAACACGAGCTTTGTTTGTTTGTAGAACTTATACTTTATGCCATTGCCGGGTGCCTGGCTGGCATAAATAAATTGCCTATACTTTTCACCGCTTCCTTTAAGCGGCTTTTCCCCCCGCTATTAGAGCATACTGCAACATAAAAATGTAATAGGAAACATATGCTCGAAATAGCTTGTAGAGACGCTGGCATCATAATAATATATGAAATTAGAAAAATACTTCTAAACAGAATTGTTAATGGCGCATAATACATGCTCATTTCCATCGGAGCAATATCGCTTGCGGACTTCATCTTAATTTTTTCAAGCATTGCGTAGAATAGCCCGTATAACGAAAGGGCTACTACGGTATCGAAGCCGAATAATATACTAGCTGGCATCGATTGATCAGCCAGTACAAAAAAGACTACCCTGATTAAACGAAAAAATATTGCTATGAGCAATAATATTTTTGCCAATGCGATGTTGGTTTCGCCCGTCCATTCTGACCAAAAATCAACCGCGCGCCTCACGACACGCAGTATAAAATTGTCAAAAGAACTTATGACATCCATTATAACGCTCCCCACAGACACCTCCTTCGGTAGTATTCAATACCCCAGCAGCCATTTTTCGTATTTTATAGATTACATGATAATAACATCTTTGTCAATATTAAACACAATGCACTAACGCATTGTGTTTAATATATTAACTACTAGCTGGCTCATTGCCAATAATAGGCATCCTTAACCCACGTGATAAGGTTAGTCATCGCTTGAATGCGATTGGTGGAACCCAACACAACAGTGACGACAGATTTGTCGTTTGTAATCTTTGTCACAATAGTCATGCACTCTCCTGCCTCGTCGGTATAGCCGGTTTTGCCCGCTACAACGCCAGAAATTGCCCCGAGAAGCGAATTTGTGCTAACCCAACGATGAGAAATTCCATCTTTGCTTTTAGTTTCGTATATTGGCAATGCGAGAATGCCGCGAAGGGTTTCGTTCTTGTATGCTTCAAAAATAAGCGTTGCCACATCAGACGCGCTCGCCACATTATTTTGCGATAACCCACTTGAATCTTCAAAAAAAGCGGAAGCTAGTCCAAGTTCGTGCGCTTTTTGATTCATAGTGCCTAAAAATGTAATTCCCTCTCCTGAATTATTTCTATCATATTGTTCTTGCAGTGCCACCGCGGCATCGTTGCTTGATTCCAAAAGCAACGCGTACAAAAGCTGGTTTACAGAAAAAATTTCATTTACTACTAGATCCCCTTCTGTTCCCGTTGTATTTATTGCATTTTGGCTTATGACCACTTTTTCATCGAGTGCCATAGAATCAACAACGACGAGAGCATTCATTAATTTTGAAATGCTGGCGATTGGCCGCGCGGTGAGGGAATCTTTCTCGTACAAGATTTTGTTATCAGGAAGCTCTACCGCAAGCACGGACAAGCCATCTATATCCATAAGAGGCACTTGCCAATTGCGAATTGGGAAAAGATCGGGCGATCGCACTCCGTGCAAGAACAGAGAATTAGACGACATCATTACTGATGAAACTGGTAGATTCGCGGGCGCGGAATTGTATTTAGATAGAAAGTCTTTCCAGTCTTGAATTAGTGGTGTTTGCGGTGATGGCTCTTTATCTACTGAAGTTGGTTGAGTTTCGGTGGGGGTGTCATCTGCATTATCTTCTTTTATCGTTTCATCTTGGCTTGCAGATTGAGCTTCCTTCAATCCTTGTCCTTGCTGAATTTCAGGACTTTCAGCAGGTTGCGTTGGCGTATCGCTTACCGCTTCATTAACTGAAGCTTCAAAAGAAGAAATTGCCGGTGGCTGACCTTGCCTCGCCGTAGCCTCGTGCGAAGGAGGGTTCTGTACATTTCCAGCAAAAATACCCGCCAGCGCAAACACTGGTAGAAAAATTGCAAATCCAACTGAAATAAGAATATGTCTTGTGTCCATTTAAGGTTTTAACTCTTTGAAAGATTTGTCATCTCGAAGTCCCGTAGCGGCGGGACGAGAGATCTCTCACTATGTTCGAGATGACAGCTGCTACTAACGATCAGTTCTATTCTTTTTCTTTTACAGGAATAATCTTGAGATGTAATTCATTAAGTTGCGCTTCGTCAACCGTGCTTGGCGCTTCCATTACGGAAGTCCTGCCATTTCCGGTTGTTGGAAACGGAATTACTTCGCGAATACTCTGCTCTCCTAATAATACCAGAAGCCAGCGGTCAAAGCCAGCAATGCCTCCATGAGGAGGAACGCCGAAAGAAAAAGCTTCAAGAAGATGTCCGAAACGATCTTCAATTTCTTCTTTGCTATGCCCTAGCGCTTGAAAAACCTTTGTAAGAACATTGGGGTCTGTGGTCCTGATACTGCCTCCGAAGACTTCAGCGCCATTTAGCACCAAGTCGTATTGCTTTGCGCGAATTTGGCCGTACGCGGAAGGATCGTCTAATTTTATTATGTCATCATCTACAATTGCTGTAAACGGATGGTGAGCTGCTCCCCAACTTCCATCGTCTTTTTTTTCAAACATTGGAAAATCTACAACCCATGTATAGGCCATTACATTTTTATCTTCTTTATTCTTGCGCACATCAGGGTTATCGCGGCCATAATCTTTCATAGCATCGGCGTATGACATACGCGGGAATGGCTTTTCCTGTATTGTTTTGCCCAGCACGTTCTCCGTGACATATACCACGAGCTCCTCAAGCAGAGAAATAATATCTTCTTGCTCTACAAATGACATTTCTATGTCTAACTGATCAAACTCAAAGAGGCGGTCGTTGCGCAAATCTTCATCGCGGAAACAACGCGCGAATTGAAAATACCGATCCATGCCGCCAACCATCAATAATTGCTTGTATTGCTGTGGTGATTGCGGGAGTGCGTAAAATTTTCCCGGATAATGACGAGATGGTACAAGGAAGTCGCGCGCGCCTTCCGGTGTGCTTTTGGTAAGGATTGGCGTGTCGATTTCGGTAAATCCTTTTTCCGTCAGCATATTGCGCAAGGTCTGCTTCACTTTGTGGCGCGCTTGCAATATCTCTCGCACGCGAGCGCGGCGAATATCAAGGTAACGATACTTCCAGCGAAGTTCTTCGCTGATATCGTATCCATCACCATCAATAGAAAACGGCAGTGTTTTTGCCACGCTTAAAACTTCAATCGTTTGCGCCAGCATTTCAAAATCACCCGTTATCATATTTGGGTTTTTCATGTTTTCAGGGCGGCGCTGGACTGTGCCTGTAATTTTCAAAACCCATTCTGAACGCGCGTCTTTTGCCTTTTCGTAGAATTCACCCGCAGAAGGCAATATCACGACCTGCAAAAGCCCGGATACATCGCGCATGTCCAGGAAAATAATCTTGCCATGGTCGCGGCGAACATGCACCCATCCGGCGATGGTTACCGATTCGTTTTCGTGTTGAACTATGTCTTTTATAAGAATTCTGTTCATAGTTATAGTTATATTATTCGTTTCTATAAAACGGCAGTGACACTATAAAGGTTGACCCTTTCCCTTCCCCCTCTGACTCAACCCACGCCGTACCGCCGTGATCTTCTACAATACGCTTGACTATAAATAAGCCAAGTCCGGTGCCATTAACGTCAATTTTTTTACCTCCCTCCCCACGGGAAAAACGCTGGAACAACTTTTCTTTATCCGCTTCGGTAATGCCAATGCCCGTATCTTTCACGGAGATGCGCATGCGCAATGGGTTATTGTATAATTGAGTAACGCTTACCTCCACAGACCCTCGCGGCGTATATTTTATCGCATTGTCGATAAGGTTCAATATCACCTGGCGCAATTTGCTATCATCTGCTTTGACGCAAAACCGCACGGCATTTTCTGGATGGTGCCAAATAAGCTTTAGGCCTTTTGATTCAGCAGAGATTTTTTGCTCGTCTACAATACTGTCTATCATATCGGGAATGCAGATTTTTTGGAAGACATAATGAAATTCGCCTCGTTCAATGCGAGACACGTCTAGCAAATCTTTCACAAGTCCTATGAGCACCTCGTTGCTTGAATAAACCTTTTTTAACGCGTCATTTGCGTTGATGTCTATTTTTCCGTAGTCGCCATCAATAACCATAGAAAGATAGCCCTTGATGGCCGTGAGAGGCGTGCGTAGCTGATGCGAGGCGATGGAGATAAACTCTGATTTGAGGTCGGAAATTTTTTGCAGTTCTCTGATTTCACGAAGCGTGCCGCGAATAAGAGAGATGCCAAATATAGTTACAAATATAAATAGAATACTATTGACTGAGAATTCTCGCGGTGTCGGCGATGTTAGTACATTTATGAGGAAAATAAGAATAACTAGAAAAGTAAATGTTTCTGTGGCAATAACGCGAATATTGAATAGCTGATGTCTAAATATGGCATATGCCGTGAGTATTAGAAACGGCAACGTAAAAATAGGCCCGAATTTTATGAAGAATGTAATGTGTAGCAATGCCGTCGCGACAAATTGAGTTAGTATAAGTAGCGCAAACATTAAGAAATAGCCAGTAGCAACGTAAACCATCTGCGCCCGCCTAAGTCCAGTAGCTATTTTTAATTTAAGTATCAACTGCCTACCTCCCAATATAAAGAGTAGGAGGATCGTGATGCCAAATAGTGGAATAAGTGACCCGGGTATTGGCGCTCCATTGGCATCAATGTACTTAAAAACAAATGGCGTTTGAGTGGCTATGATCGTGACGATCGAAAGTATCCATATTCCTGCATGGGCGAACTTCGGCATTTTCAATTCCTCGTC
Source organism: Candidatus Spechtbacteria bacterium (assembly GCA_016188605.1). Lineage (NCBI taxonomy): Bacteria > Candidatus Spechtiibacteriota > Candidatus Spechtiibacteriota bacterium. The sequence continues at coordinate 53,967 of JACPHP010000001.1, forward strand.
CGGGAAGACTTGAACCAAAAAGAAAAACATCAGCTGCAGGAAAACCGCAACCATCAAAACTATCCTTGCCCATATCAGCATGTATGGCGATGGCTGCAATGAAAAATAATTTGCAATAGTCCACAGAACAAGGGCTATTGTGGATAAGACAAAGAATCGTCTGCTGGGGCCCGAATCGCCCTTAAAATAAATAAGCGCGCCAAGAAATATACTTGCCGCGACAGCAATAAAAGCCGAGATAAATGTGACATCACCAAAAAGTGATGGCATAAGAAAAAAGTTACTTTATTGTCTGATTGCTATTATCAAGATAAACGATATACCTGCCTGATTTTAAATCTTGTTTTGTAGTAATTTTTCGAACTGCATAAGCTACTGCCGATCCCGCGATTGTCGCGGTGGTTCCAAGCTGAGGCACTGCCGCAATCGTTTTGCCGATTTCAGAAAGAGACTCCCGCATTCTTTGCGTGAGGTTAGCGGGATCAACTATTCTTGTCGCAACCTTTACCCATTCAGAATACGCCAGTCCAGCTATCTTGTCGGGATCAACTCCTTCAACCAGACCGTGTAGAATAGGTCTTTCTGGTTCTTCATCAAATCTCTCAACATCAAGTATAACATTATCTCCGTTATCTGTAGCCATAACCACCGGAATGCGATGTTCGCGGCACACTATGCGTGAAAGAAGCTTTAATTCCAAGCTATCCATTTCATCAATGAAAACGTCTAATTTTGGCTCAAGAATAAATTTTTCAAGCGTTTGGCGATTTACACCATCAGTCCATAAATCCAATTCTGAAAAAGGGTCTAGCTCCCAAACCTGTTGTGCCGCAAAGTCAGTTTTATTCATTCCTATGGCAAATACTGGCGCGCGAAGGCGGTTGAGATTAGTAATCTCAATGACATCATAGTCGGCTATTTTTAAATTTTTCGGACCACCGCTGAAAACCAGCGCGTTTATTACATTAGAACCAACGGAAAGACCTATAATTCCTACTCTCGCCGCTCTATATGTTTCCTGTTCTTCCTTGGTAATAATATTTTTGTTGCGCGCAGTGCGCAACTCAAGATAAATCTCCTCGCTAGGCACGCGCGCCACGATATTTCGCCAAGGATAATATACATACACTGCGGGCAAACCTTCGTTATTTTTGATAAAAATATCGCACTTTTCCGCCCTCTCTGTTGGCGGAGCGGATTTTAGCGCGGGGTTGCGGATAACGCAGAGTTCTTTCAGCGCTGTGGGGATTGTGTCAACAAAAATCGCGCCGGCGGGTAACAATTGTTTATCTTTTTCTATACGAATTGATTGCATAGATATGCATATTACGTCTTTTTAGTCCACCTTTGTTTAATAGATTTTACATTGAAGTATTTTTCATCTCCCTTGGCTGCAAAACGAATTGACGGAATAGCTCTTTCTCCAATAGCATCATAGAGCCGATTGTATTCAAGGTTTCTTTTGCGAAGCGCCGCGACGATGTAATCGCTTACGATTTTTCGGGCGAGCGCGCTTTCCTTTACGCCTTCGCGCAATTCAACAGTAATTTCCCAGTATTGGTCCTGGTTGCTTTTACTTTTTTGCTGCATCACAAATTTACCCGTCGCAAATGGCACAACTTCTTCGTTCTCCAATCCCTCCTTGATGTTTTCTGGATAAATCTTTAGCCCGTAAAAAGAGATGGTAAAATCGCTTTTTCCAAATACTGCTAAAAATGGAAACGTCCATTTAGGTTGTTTTTGTACCGACTGATCGCTAGCAAGGCTTGAAATTTTCATCACTTCGTCAAAAGGAATAATTTTTCCGGCATCGTGGACGTTATACCTTACAAGCGGCACTCCACCCCTTGCCGTAAAAAGAAGCTCCCCTTCCTGTTCTTCGAAGAATTTAAAGATGGGATGATATTGCACAAATGTCGGGGTAAACGTTTCATCTCCCCACAATTCCGATGCTGTGTCTTTATCCTCTGATGCCGCGCGGCGTATGGCAACCGAAAGAGGTGTTTCGTGTCCCAGAATCCCCGAATCGGCAGAGCCATATATATTAATTGATGTAGATTCGGCGCTAGTCGCGTTGGTTTTACTTAGTATGTAGTCGCGAAATGCTTCGCTGAAATTTTCTGTAGCAAAAAGAAATTTTATCTTTTGATTTTCCCACGATATCCCCCTTTTCTCTCCGGCGTCAATAATATCTTTAACAAACGGCGGGTACCCGGCGAGAACAATCTGGTTATATTTTGGGCCCAGTTCCTTTATAGCACGCAGTACGTCATTAAGCTCAACTCCCGGAGCAATAATACTGATAGGCAACCCCATTTGCGATGTATGTAAAATAGAATCAAGTGTAATAATTCCGGCAATATAAATACCCATTGAGAAACTTATTACTACAAGCGTGGGCGTGCTGCCGGCATCAAAAAATTCTTTTAATATAAGAGCGTGGATAAGAGACGTTTCTATTTCAAGATTGTCACCCCTAGGCCAAAAATATGGCGTACCTGAAGAGCCAGAGCTGACAGAAAAGATAGTATTTTCTTCAACCTTGCCATCCCACGACAGCTCTTCGGACGAATATGCCTTGATATAGTTTTCTTTATCAGTAAAAGGTACATTCTTAAAATCATCTATAGTTTTAATTTCGGTGTGCTTGATATTGTTCTTTCTTAGAAAATCTTTATACGCGGGCACGCTTTCTGCCGCTTCGTGAAATAGAGAAAGAGCCATCTCTTGTCCGTGAGTTTCCCAAAAATCGGCGCTTTTTGAGCAAAGCAAGGAATTTGCTTCGTCAAGATTTATTTTATACAAATTGAGGATTCCGTCATATTTAAATCCACGCCTGTCAAAAAGGCGTAAGAAAAGTTTATAAAAAGGATTTAACGTGTCGTGTTTCATATTTTTATACGTGACGCAAACTTCAATAATATCTCATGAATATCTCATGTTAGCACTTCTTCAACTCCTCTTCGCGGGCTATGTGGCGCAACTTTTGTAGGATATCCTAGTCCAAAAAACATTTGCGGAGAGAGGGTCTGGTTAGTTTTTTCAAAAATAAAAGTCGAGAGTTTTTTTCTGGACTCGCCACTTTCAATTGCAGCAACCATAATGGACGCGGCCATGCCTTTGCTTTGTAATGTCAGAAGTACGCTTTCAAGAAGCTCTCCGGTATGCAGCCACGCCGCCGCATTATCATCTTTGGTGCTTATTATACCAACAGCTCCGAAATTTAGCACGCGCTTAATCGCTTTTTTCTCCTCTACTGGCGATACATCTATTAAGCGTAACGCCCAAGGTGCCGCAAGTGATTTAAGCATAGACATTTCGTGTCCAGATCCCGGCATGCCATCTCGGCTCATCGTCCAATTATTGCGAATCCATGTCGCAAGTTCTTTGCGGAAATCAAGCTGCGACATTTTTTCTTTCATGCCTTCCCCCGCTATCGAAGCCAATAGTTTTTTATCGGTGAAATTATTGGTAATAGTTAGATTGATGCCGCTTTCGCTAACTAGATTCTGAAGATCATCAATAATTTCCGCTGGCACTTCTTTGTTCTGATACTCTGCTCTGTATGAAACGCGCTGCGTAATTGCTGAAAATAAGGCATCATCATGGCTAACAAGGCCTTTATCGTCGCATGTTAGCGTTACGGCGTGCTCGGCGTTAGCGTTTGAAAGCTGTTCGTTATAATGAACAGCGCATTCAAAACCGTAATGTTTTGCCGCAATAATCATATTTTCTGCGGCGCAACCAAGGGCGATATAAGTCATGCGGCCTGTCGGATCGCCAAATTGCGGGCGGCGTGAAAAATCAGCAATTATTTCAATGCTGTTATTATCTACATGAAATTTCCATGGTTGTGTGTTGTGGCTGGATGGCGCGAGGATGCCAAAACAAACTAAAAATTTTAGTTTGTCGGTTTTGGTGGGCTGGTCATAGAAACCCCTTGGGTCTATACTCCACGCTTCGTAGTTTGATGGTTTACGGCACATATAATGATCAAGTGACTAAAGTTGTAACACTGTTTGATGAATAGCCTCCTGTACTTTTTTCATATCTTGTTCTGAAGGCACTGCCATGCGCACCGCGTTTGCTAGATACGGTAGATTGGCTGGATGGTGTGATAGGTCATTTATCAATATTCCGTGATCGCGCATAGCTTCTAAGAAATTGGCTGAATTTTCGGTTTTGAAAAGGAAAAAGTTGGCCTTCGAAGGATAGACGCTAATCCCTTCTTTGCGCAGAAATTTTTCCATCGCCGCCTTCCTTTCGGCAAACTTTTTCCATTGTTCTTCAAAATAATGGAGGTTTTTAAGCGCAGTTGTTGCCGCGTAAGTGCTGAAATGGCTTAATTCCCAAGGGCCGCGCAGTTTTATTATTTCCCCAACAATAGATTCGTCAGCCAACATATATCCGATTCTTAGTCCCGCCATGCCAAAAAATTTGGAAAAAGTGCGTAAAACTATAAGATTTTTGTGTTTCAAGATGTCTTGTACGTGGCTATGAGGGTAAAATCCAAAATATGCCTCGTCAAGGATGACAGGTATGCCTTGGTCGTCGCATGTAGCAATAAGCTCATTTAGCTGGCTCTCGTCCATTGCCGCTCCAAGAGGATTGTTAGGGTTGCACAGCAAAAGCGCTTTTGCACCTGGAAGGGCTTGTTTTGTTTCTTCAAAAGGAAATTCAAAGGATGTTTCGTTGTCGCGGTAAGGAATTTCTACAAGCTGGATTGGAGAAAATTGCGCTCGGTAGTTATAAAAAGCAAAGTTTGGCGATGGCATGATAACCTTGTCACCCTCGCGAAATAAAAGTTTAAAAAGTAGGTCAATTGCCCTGTCGGACCCGCCGGTAAGAAATATATTTTTAGTAGAAACGCCCGTGTAATTGGCTAGCAAGTCTAGTAGTTCCTCGTATTCCGGGTAACATCCGACAGTAAAAACGCTGAAATCCTTCAGCTTTGCCAAAAAATCGTCGTTTATAAGCCCGTAGCTCTCATTCAAATCTAGTCGGATAAATTGCTCTCTTTTAGAGGGCATTTTGTAGCGCTTTTGTGGCAACGAGTATTTCTCTGTAGAGAAAGTCATATAGCTTATATTATAATATCACAAAATACCTTTTAAGTAAATAGATAGGGTTTGCGGCTCTATAACCCTCGTTTTATACGGCGCAAGCTTTCCAGTGCCCAGTTTGGCCAATAACGCCAGGAAATCGGTAAATCTTGCGCGTGGAGATAATCTGTTTGGTAGCCTCCGAATCCTTTTTTGAACAACGTTAAGCCAGCCCATGGGTGCTTAGGATTTTCGCTGGTTGTGATGCCCCAAAAGTTATATAGCTTCTTGTTTCTTCTCTTTGCTTCTTTAATTGCCGCCCACTGCACTGCGTAGGCAGTCGGGATATTTGAATACCTAAGCGATGACGCGCCGTGGTGGTAGAAAGCGCTGTTTCCGTAAAAAATAATCACCGCGCTTGCTTGAGGTTCACCCTGAGCATTGCCGAAGGGCTCGCCCTTATACCAAGCGGAGATCACCTCCGCTTGTCCTTCCGTAGTCCTTCCGTAGCATTGTAGCGTAGGAGGGCGAAGGAGGACACTTTCATTTTTCGAGAACGCATCAACCTCGCATTGAATATATTCTCGTGAAAATGGAATAAAGTCGTGCTTAGCAACTGTTTCTTTGTGTAATTTATAAAAATGGTCAATATCTTCCTTGCTGGCGCCGATTGTAATCTCTACGCCTTCTCTTTCCGCGCGGCGGATGAGGTTTCGCGTGGTTTTGCGCATGCCCTTTAGCAATTCTTCCTCGCTAGGCGATAAATCAAGTGTCCAAGTAGTTTCCGCGTGCATGTGAATTGGCGCGGGGCGAAAACCCAAATCAGCAAAAAGCTGGCGATTTTCTTCAGTAGCTATCATTGGCGGGCTGACGCGAATAAAATACGCTTTTTCTTGTTGTGCAATCTTTTTTAACTCCGATGTAAGGGTTTTTAAGATTTCAAATTTTGAATTTTCATTTTGAGATTTGAGATTTGAGATTTGAGATTGAAATATCGGCCCGTGTGGTATAAAAAGAAACCTTCCGCGTCTCGCCTCTACCAAAATTACAAGTATCACTGATACGAGTTCTCCATTTTCCTCAACACCAAAACGCCACATCTTATCCCCCATTCGCACGTTAAACTCGCCCCACTGCCATGAATGCAGGAAAGTATGGTCGGGCTGGGAAGTGACGAAACTATCCCATTTTTCCTTGTCTGTTATTTGGATGATTTGTGGAGACATAATGTTATCTCAAAACGCAAATCTCAAATGTCAAAACTGAAACTTAAATCTCAAAACTACTACGGAGATACTTTTAATTTTTCCGCCAGAGGCGGATCAGCCTCAGGCTGAAGATTTAAGATTTTGATTTGAGTTTTACGATTTGAAATTTGAGATAAAAATAGTTTACTACTGCTATAAGATATTTTTTAAAAAATTAATCACATTTCTTGCATCCTGTTTTGATATATTTACGTGCGTCGGCAAGTTAAAAACTTCGCGCGCGGCTTTCTCGGCATTGGGGCATGAGCCTTCCGCATAATTCATTATGTCGAAATCTGTACCTCGCGGCGCAATGACACTATCATACCAATCCCCTAGCAAAATGCGCGCATTCTTTGCTTTTTGCAAGATACTGTCTCTGTTTTGATTGCGCATTGGATAGCGCAAGAATACATATTTGGCTCCGCGAGACATATTAAGCCATGAATTTTTTGCCGGTGTTGGGTCAAGCGCTTTTTTATACATATCCGCAACCGCGTTCCTATGAGCACTGAACAATTCGATTTTTTCAAGCTGGTGGAGAGCGAGTATAGCCAAAGCGCCAGGTAGTCGCGCGGGAAAATATTCTGGCTTCCTGCCGTATCTTTCACCTTGCGTTACGGCTTTTGAAAGCAAATGCAAGCGTTGCGCCGCTCTTAGCGCGTACCTGCCAACAGTCCAGTATGTTGCGATAATAGGAGCCATGAATAAAGGATGCAGTAATTGCTGGCTAGTCCACAAATACGATGGACAAGGAAGCGTTGTCCATTCCTGTAGCGCGCGCCGCGACACTATTTTTTTATTTACTATTAGCGCTCCTCCATAAACCGAAGAAATAACTTTGTCTCTGCCGAAGCTAAAGAACGTGGCGTCACCAATGGTGCCAACCCTTTTTCCACCCCACTCCGCGCCAAGCGCGTGAGCGCAGTCTTCTATTACAAACAACTTATGATTTTTTGCTACCCGCAAGAGCGCGTCCATGTTAGCCGGTATGCCAAATGTATGCTGAACTACCACAGCTTTACAGCGTGGTGTAATTTTGTGTTCTAAATCCATTGGATCCATGTTGTAGCCATCCTTTTCTATATCTACAAATACTGGCTTTGCGCCCCACCATAATACTGGATTTGGCACTGCGTTGCAGGTAAATGCTTGTACAAGTATTTCGTCCCCAGGCTGAATACGCAACGCTTTAAGCAGTGTCAAAAAAGCCGAACGACCGCTGTTAAATAGCAAGACTTCCGCAGTGGTGCCGAGGTATTGCGCAAGGGCTTTTTGTAATTTTTTATTAGCCCCCTCGTTTCTCCAATTCCACGGACGTATCAAAACAGACCAAGCGAGGCGCCTGTCATCATTTTGAGTATTGGGAGAAAGTGAAGTATAGATCATCTATTTTTCTTTAGTGTATTTTAAGAGTTGGTTCTATGAAAGATCTGATGTTTTTGAATACAGAATACAGAATTGAGAATACAGGTCCTGTATTCCGTATTCTTGATTCTGTATTCTGTTTAGTTAGTCATCTATAATCAAATTTCTCACAATCGTTTCCGGTACGCGATTCTCTAACAATATAACGTCTCCTTCGTCGCATAATTCTTGGGCTTTGCGCATTGCTATATATGGATCTGGTATGCACCACAAGGCATTTTTACTCATGCCGGCTTTAATAGCTTCGTCTTTTATGTATTCGTAGAAATCTGGCGCCGTAACAATGCACTGATCGCAGGTCTCCGCGATTTTTGCTCCTATCGCGCGATGCGCGTCTTCCGCAGCACGACCAAGTTCAATCAAGGGATATATTATGCATATTTTTTTGCGGCCCTCTGATTCTTTTAGAATATCGAGCGCCGCAAACACTCCATCTGTGTTAGCTGAATAACTATCATCAATTATTGTAGTATGCTTGATACCTCGACGGAAATGAATTGCGTGCGGAGGCGTTTCAAGTGTTTTGCAGGCCTCGGCAATCTCTTTGTAGCTCATGCCAAGTCCGTGCGCTGCGCAAATAGCGCCGACAACATTCGTACCGTTATGCGCGCCGCTTAATGGCACCTCAATGGCGATTTTCTTTTTCTTGTCCCGTATTTCCACTGTCATCCTATCTTTGCCTTGGTGAATTTTCTGCGCAAAAATTGCAGCAGATGCGAGGCCTTCAGGTAAATTGGTCGCGTACAGACGTTTTGGTTTTTTGCAATTATCGTAGAGAGCGCGCGTGTACTGGTTGTCGCCGTTAAATATCGCGAGCCCTTTTTCTGGCAGTGATTCAATTAGTTCGTATTTTGCGCGCTGAATATTACGAAACGAACCAAAGAGCGACAAGTGCTGTTGGTTGATGCCGGTTAAAATACCGATTTGCGGCTTCACCATCGCGCAAATGTCGCGTATTTCTCCTCGCTTGTAAGCTCCCATCTCAACGATGAATATTTCATGCTCTTGCCTAAGATTTTTTATAATATGGCTTGCGATGCCAATCTCTGTATTGGTATTTTCCGGCGTTTTTAATACATTAAAATTATTTTCCAAAATATGCGAAAGAAATTCTTTCATGCTGGTCTTGCCGAAGCTTCCCGTAATGCCAATGACGAGCAAGTCTGGAGTAGATGCTAACTTTGTCTTGGCCCGAGCAACTATTTTTCGCTTCATGTAAAGCGATAATGGCCGAGCAGTACCCACAAAAGCTGTTGCAATAGCTGGAACCATTAAATCTGTAAAAAACAGAAGCGATAACGCGCTTGGAAGCGGCGACAACAGCCCAGCGATAACCATTACGAGCGCCGAGCTAAAAGTTAGACCAAGCAGAGACACGGCCTTTTTGGTAAATGTAGGCATACGAAGGCGATGGTCTTGATATGCTTCATACATGCGGTATGCCTGAAAACCATATAAGCCAATCCCGGCTAAAAGCATTACATAAGAGAAGAAAGATGCTAGCAATCCAAGCGCGGAAAACAAGAACAGCACTCCCACTGCCAGGGTTTTATAACTTAACAAAAGTTTTTTCGCGCTTGGTAGCTCGAAGTGAGCGCGCATGCGATCAAGCCGATATTCTTTTAATTGCCAAAGATATATCCAAAACAGCGCGTCTTTTACCACGCTTGTGATCCAAAGTATTCCGAAAATAAATAATAGGATTATTTCTACCATATTAAATATAAATACTAATCAAAACAATCTCAAATCGCAAAACTCAAATCGCAAATCTGCAACTCAAATCTTAAATCTACTGCGAAGATTTTAGATTTGAGATTCAGTTTTGAGATTTGCCATTTGAGATTTGAGATTATTATTTTTATGTTGTGCTATAAACTCCGCCATTGTTTGAGCCATTTCATGTGGCACCTCCAGGTTTATCGCGTGCCCTCTCTCGGGAAATACGTGCAGGCGTGAATCTGCAACTTCTTTTTGAATGATATACGCGTCGGCAAGCGGTGTTGCTCTATCGTTTTCTCCCCATAAAATTAGCGTAGGTAAGGTAATATGCCTCACGTATTTGCGCAAATTTTCGTTAATAACTTTTTTAAATGTTTCGCGCATGACGCCGTCTGTCTTGTAGTAATCTCGTTCCAGGGTAAATTTGTACCAGAGATTACGAACTATGGGTTTTAGGAAATGAAGCGGCGGCACGGCAAAAATAACATTGCCGATTTTTGTTGTTATCAGAAACATGCGCGTACGTACCGTGTGTCGACGCACTACTCCTGCCGCATCGCATAAAATGAGGGTGGAAACATTTTCTCCGTGCTTTGCGCCATAGATTATGGCAATTCTTCCGCCAAACGAATGTCCTACAAGAGTGAAATCTTGCAGGCCAAGCGACTGGATGAACTCGTATACAAACTCCGTGTATTGATAAATATCCCAAGGTTCTGACGGTGGAGGCGTTTCGCCAAATCCAGGCATATCAGGAACTATCGCTCTGAAGCCGCGTTCTGCTAAATCATTTTGCACGGCGCGCCAGTTGTTAGCGCGAGATCCCCATCCGTGAAGAATAACAATTACGGCTCCCGTGCCCAGGTCGCGGTAGAAGACGGGAATACCTTGAATGGTGATGTTTTTATCCATTACTTTCAGTTTATCATATTTATGCCTCTAAAATATCCCTACGTATTACTGAAACTAAGTTAATTACAAAGTGCAGATTATGAATCGTCGCCAGCCGATGGCCTAGAATCTCGCCCACTTTTAATAAATGCGCCACGTACGCGCGAGAATAATTTGTGCAGGTATAACAGGCGCAACCAGGCTTGCCCTGAGCGTAGTCGAAGGGCTCAAGCGGCTTTTTATCAGTCGCGAATTTAGCATTGCGCAAGTTGATATTTCCTTTCTTTGTATAAATTGATCCATTGCGGGCAAGGCGCGTTGGCGCGACGCAATCAAACAAATCTACTCCCCGCTTAATCGCTGGCATGAAATCAACCGGGTCGCCGATGCCCAAAAGATGCCGCGGTTTATTATCTGGCAAATGCGGAATTGTCCAATCAAGAATATTCCACATATCTTTCTTTGATTTGCCGAGCGAGCCGCCAATTCCAAATCCTTCAAATGGCAAGTCACCAATGAATTTTACGCTTTCTTCGCGCAAATCTTTGTATTCTCCGCCTTGCACAATGCCAAAAAGCGCTTGTGGCATTTTTGTTGCCGGACTTACTTTATTTTTTGCTTTAAGCGAGCGTATTGCCCATCTGTGCGTGCGTTCCATCGCGGTTTTGGTATATTCATAACTTGAAAGCGGCGAAGTGCATTCATCAAACGCAAACATAATATCCGCGCCGAGGTTTTGCTGGATGCGCAGGGAAATCTCCGGTGTCAGGCGGTGGCGCGAGCCATCAATATGAGAGACGAAATTAACGCCGTCTTCATCGATTGTCGTAAAAGATTTGTTGTCGGGGCTCGAGTTTTGTCGTTTCGTGGTGGTTGGACGAGGGTCTGGGCCACGAGACGACAAAACTCGAGCCCCTTCATCCGGAAAGATATTAGCGATTTTTCCCACGCCGTGCTCAATGCCAAGGCCCAAGCTAAATGCCTGGAATCCTCCGCTGTCGGTTACCAATGGCCCTCGCCAATTCATAAACTTATGCAGGCCGCCCAAACGTCGCATGCGCTCATCTCCCGGGCGCAGATACAAATGATAGGTATTAGCCAGCACCACGTCAGCGCCAAGAGTTTTAAGCTCTTCCGGAGTGAGGGTTTTTACGGCGGCGAGTGTTCCGACCGGCACAAAAGCAGGCGTATGAATAACGCCATGCGGAGTCGTAAAAATTCCCGCTCGCGCGCGGGATTTAGGATCACGTTTTAGGATGCGAAAGTTGAACATAAATAGATTTTACGTTTCAGTGTCTAGTCGTATAATATAACATGTATTTTACTAAAACAAAAGCCCCATAATGTATACGGGGCAATAACGATTACTTAATTAGAATAATAAAAATGAAGTGCCGGACTTTTTCAGCCCGGGGACTGATCCGCCTTTGGCGGAAATTTTAGTGAAATCTACTCATAGTATATCATGAAACCCCCCCCCCCCCCCAACAAAAGGTGTGGATAAGTCCCGGAGGACAGACTGACCGTCCTGGAGTGCTCGCTCATTTACTTCTTCAGATTTAACCGCCACGCCAATAATACGGGCGGAAAGAATTATAAATTTTATAAAACCATAAACATGCGTATCAGCGCGGCGCATTCGCGCCGCGCTGATACGCATGTTATATGCTTCATGACAGATTATCAATCCGCGCACGCGCCGGGTTTTGTGACAGTTTCGCCGGAAGAAATCTTTAGACAATAGGGCTTACCGCTCGCTTCGTCGTATAAGGTGATGCCCGATGGCTTGTCGGAACTTCCCATAGTCGCATTGCCCATATTTGCATTTTCAAATGCCGCGCTATCGCCTTTCACATTTTCAAATGTCGTCACCCCCTCAAACACCCACATCCCTCCTGCCTTTATCGTGCCGGTAAGGGAGGCAAGAGCTTCTTTGAGGTGGGAGGTAAGTTGCGCGAGCACTTGTTGAGCCAGCGAAATCGCCTGTCCTGACAAAGGAAGGGAATCGGATTGAAGGGTCGAAGGGACTTGTCCTGAGCCTGTCGAAAAATCGGCATAGGACGTATTTACAAACACCAATACCTTGCCTGTTCCTTCTCCATTGTATGATTCCAGCGCCATTCCAATCACTCTGCCCGCCGCAGTGGCTTTCATTGCTACTCCTGGGATTGAGGAAGAGGTAAGATAGTCCCCTGCTTGTATGGGTCCGTTCTCCATGGTTACCTTGACAGGCACGCGTCCTGTTAAGGCAACGGGCTGATGGTTGCCTTGCTGAAGCTGGCCAATGACAATGGCGGGGTTGGTGGAGATAATGCCGATGATGTTTGTCTGGTAGGCAGAGGTTGATTTAACGACCGTAGGGTTTTGTTCTGTGCTGGTACTGGATATTGACACAATGTCTCCTGGTTCTCCTTCTCCTTCCACCAGATACTCTTCGGCAAGGTCTCCGAAGAACTGTACTCCATTACTTCTATTTGAATTCAGCAAGATTGAAGTAGTAGATATGGCAAGACCAACTCGAAAAGAGCTAGAAGTTGTACTTATGCTGCCATCGCCTTGCGCGTAATATATACCTCCCAAGGTAAGCCCGGAGTGAACGGCAGATACTCCGGAAACAATGACTGATTCGGTTTGGCCGTTTGTTTTGCTGGCGCTGGCAATGCCAACAACAAGCCATCTTGGGGTAAGAATGTTCTCTAAGCCATACGAGGAAATGGTAGTTGCGCCGTTTGTCAGTCCCACAATGGCAGTGCCGTAGTTGGAGTTGCCGTTGTCCATATAGCTTGCCACAAAGTGAGTGGAGTCAAGGGCAGAGACGGAGGTGTATTGAGAAGTGGCTGCGTTAAACACGTTTTCAGCTCCATACGAGGAAATGGTGGTAGCGCCGTCTGTCAGCCCCACAATGGCAGTGCCGTAATAAGAGTTGCCATCGTCACTGTAGCTTACCACAAAGTGCGTGGAGTCAAGGGCGGAGACAGAGATGTATTGAGAAGTGGCTGCGTTAAACACATTTTCAGCTCCATACGAGGAAATGGTGGTTGCGCCGTCTGTTAATCCCACAATGGCAGTGCCGTAATTGGAGTTGCCTTGGTCCCTGTAGCTTGCCACAAAGTGCGTGGCGTCAAGGGCGGAGACAGAGGTGTATTGAGAAATGGCTGCGTTAAACACATTTTCAGCTCCATACGAGGAAATGGTGGTAGCGCCGTTTGTCAGCCCCACAATGGCAGTGCCGTAAAAGGAGTTGCCTGTGTCCTGATAGCTTGCCACAAAGTGAGTGGAGTCAAGGGCGGAAACAGAGGTGTATTGAGAAGAGGCTGAATTAAACACGTTTTCAGCTCCATACGAGGAAATGGTAGTTGCGCCGTTTGTCAGTCCCACAATTGCAGTGCCGTAATTGGGTCCTGATAGCTTACCACAAAGTGCGTGGAGTCAAGGGCGGAGACGGAGATGTAGTTAGAAGTGGCTGCGTTAAACGTAACAGGGGTGCCGCAAGTTGAAGTGGTTGTGGAAACAGAACAGACAACCGCTTTGCCTACAGAATTAGTGGTATCGTTATACGCCACCACATAGTGGGTGGCGTCAAGCTTGGCAACGGAAGTATACGTTACTACGACAGGCGCGGTAAAACCTGTAGCAACCGTGCCGTCTGCATTGAGCGCGACAACGTCTCCTTGGGTGATTGTGCCTGAAGCAGTGAAGTTCTGGGTAAGCTGGGTTGACGAGCCTCCCGCAGCCGCCTGGAACGTAGGATCAACTCCAGCTCCGTTGGAGGTAAGAACCTGGCCGGCGGTGCCGGCGGTGGTGACTTGTATGGCGCCTGTGGTGTTGCCGATGAGCACGCCGGCGTCCGTGAATGTCGCAACACCCGTTCCTCCTTGA
>JACPHP010000002.1 GCA_016188605.1 Candidatus Spechtbacteria bacterium
CACCATTTCCTCGTATGGAGCTGAAAACGTGTTTAACGCAGCCACTTCTCAATACACCTCCGTCTCCGCCCTTGACTCCACTCACTTTGTGGCAAGCTATATGGACGCTGGCAACTCCTCTTACGGCACTGCCATTGTGGGACTGACAAACGGCGCAACTACCATTTCCTCGTATGGCGTAGAGAACATTCTTACCCCAAGATGGCTTGTTGTTGGCATTGCCAGCGCCAGCAAAACAAACGGCCAAACAGTATCAGTCATTGTTTCCGGAGTATCTGCCGTTCACTCCGGGCTTACCTTGGGAGGTATATATTACGCGCAAGGCGATGGCAGCATAAGTACAACTTCTAGCACTTTTCGAGTTGGTCTTGCCATATCTACTACTTCAATCTTGCTGAATTCAAATAGAAGTAATGGAGTACAGTTCTTCGGAGACCTTGCCGAAGAGTATCTGGTGGAAGGAGAAGGAGAACCGGGAGACATTGTGTCAATATTTGATACCAGCACAGAACAAAACCCTACTGTTGCCAGATCAACCTCTGCCTACCAGACAAACATCATCGGTATTATCTCCACCAACCCCGCCATTGTCATAGGCCAGCTTCAGCAAGGCAACCATCAGCCCGTTGCCTTAACAGGCAATGAAAGCCACCAAACCAGGAGTAGTCATTGGCAGAGCGCTAGAATCTTTTGATTGCTCCATGGCTCTACCAACAATGAAGCAATGTAGCAATGAAACAATTGAGCAATGTAGCAATGAAACAATGAAGCAATGTAGCAATGCAACAATGGAGCAATGCAACAATGAAACAATGAAACAATGCAACAATGAAACAGTCGGCGCAATCCTTGTCTTTGTGAGCGTGGGGTTTGCGGATCCGTATGGAGCGCTTACGCTAAACTCGCTAGGCACGGTAGGCACAGCTTCAAACTCCCCAGCTTCTACTTCAGTGATTGATTACATTATTAGCGACATTCAAGCAGGCCTGCGTAAGTTAGGCGTGTATATTCAAGAGGGGATTTTGCAGGTGAAGGAAATTGTGGCGGATAGGGTGACGGTAGAAACAATTAGCGCGAAGAAACTGTGCGTTCAAGATATATGCTTTACGCGTGATCAATGGCAACAATTACAACAACTTTTGCAAAAACAGCCTTTGCCTACCCAATTAGCGCCTTAGATAAGTTTAATAAATCATTTATGTAAACAACCTCCGCGGCCGTGGAGGTTGTTTACATAAACGCAAAGGTTTTAGATTTGTATTTTTGGTTTTAATTCTCTTTCTTCTATTTGAGTTACAGGCCAATATAATGCTATATTATAAATAATGGCAAACAATAACCAACCACATCTTTCAGTTATCATTCCCGCTTACAACGAGGAAACGCGTATTTCCAAAACGCTTCTTGAAATTGATAAATATTTAAGCAGGCAAACATACAAATCAGAAATCATTGTAGTAAACGACGGCTCAACCGATGGCACTGCGCGCGTGGTGGAAAAATTTCAAAATCTAATCGCAAATTTACGATTTGAAAATAACCGCGAAAACCATGGTAAGGGATATGTGGTGCGGCAAGGGATGTTGGCGGCGCGCGGTGACATCCGGCTCTTTACTGATGCTGATAATTCTACATCAATAGAACATATAGAAAAAATGTGGCAGCATTTTTCTGATGGAGCGGATGTTGTCATCGGCTCGCGCGACTCAAAAGACGCGCAAGGCGCGAGCCAGGCAGTGAAGCAGCCATTTTTAAAACGCTTGCTAGGAAATATGGCGAATATGCTGATTCAAATTGTGGCGGTGTGGGGCATTTGGGATACACAGAATGGCTTCAAAGCGTTTACCGCGCCGGCGGCTAAAGATATTTTTTCACGCGCGCGCATTAACCGTTGGGGTTTTGATATTGAGGCGCTGGCGCTGGCTCGCGCATTGAAATATCGCATAGCCATTATTCCCGTGCACTGGGTGAATGATCCGGCAACACACGTAACACTCAAAGGATACATAAATACATTCGTTGAACTTTTCAAGGTGAGAATAAATTTGTGGAGCGATGCTTATGGCATCAACAAATCAAATTTTCGCGAGAAGTCCGTTCATAAGTCCGCAGTAGATATGATAACTGTTCCGAAGGGAAAAGATATAATGAAATCTATTTCTTTTTCTGAACTTTCAAAAGTAAAGAGTGAACCGACGAAGAAAGTATTAGAAATAAAAAACGAAGCAGTCCATAAATCCGATGCCGTCAAAACAAACAAAAAAGAAAATAATCCTTGAGGCTTCTGTAGGATCAATGGCACCTAGTAGGGATTTGAATACGCCGGTATCAGAATTGCGCCGCGATCTGGTGACGGGAGACTGGATCTTGATAGCAAAGCAGCGGGGAAAGAGGCCGCATGCTTTTATCGCGGGTGATGATAAAGAAATAGAGCTGCCAACTAGCCAGTGCCCATTTGAAGATCCGCAAAAATCAGGCAACGCGCCACCCGTATTGTTGTATAAAAACGCGGAAGGTACGGATTGGGAAGTGCAGGTAATACCGAATAAATATCCGGCATTTGCCCAACAAGGCGAATGTTTAGTGCCGCAAATGCGCGGCCCCTACGAGGTTATAGACGGAAAAGGATTTCACGAAGTAATTATTACCCGCGACCATGAAAAACACTGGGCGTTTTTTTCTCGTGAGGAAGCGACTAATGTTGTTCGCGCGTATCAGGAGAGGTATCAAAAATTGAAAGACGACGAGTGTGTCACATATATTTCTATTTTTCATAACCACAAACGCGCCGCAGGAGCCTCGCTCGCGCACCCTCATTCGCAGCTTATTGCAATTCCAGTAGTTCCCGCTGATGTGCGGCGAAGCTTGGAAGGATCGCGGAATTATTTCCATAAAAATGGGCGATGCGTGCATTGCGAAACTATTAATTTTGAAGTGCAAGAAAAATCACGTATTGTTTTTGAAAACGAGCGTTTTATCGCATTTTGCCCATTTATTTCGCGCACTGCTTTTGAGATACGATTGTTTCCCAAAAACCATCAAGAGGATTTCGGCTCTCTTTCGCCGGAACATTATAGCGATCTTGCAGACGGGCTTCGCGAGCCGCTCAAAATGCTTAATGGCACACTTCAAAATCCTGCCTATAACTTTTTCTTGCACACAGCGCCTCTGGATGGCGTTGAGTATCAACATTATCATTGGCATTTTGAAATTGTTCCAAAAACCGCAATCGCCGCGGGGTTTGAGCTGGGAACCGGCATTGAAATTTCAACACTTGAGCCAGAACAAGCAGCTGAATTTTTACGTGAGCAGTGATAAAGCTAGTGAGTAATTGGTAGAACGACTCATGTAGCTGCTGGGCGCTCTACTCACTACTAACTGTATTATGGAAGTCATCATTGAGCGCATCACATTTCTTATCGTAAGCTTTATCCAGCAAACTGGTTACACAGGCATTGGCATTTTAATGACCCTTGAGAGCGCCAATATTCCCGTCCCCTCAGAAATCGTGATGCCGTTCTCCGGGTTTCTCGCGTGGCGCGGCGAATTTACTTTTTGGGGTGTAGTGCTCGTAGCTTCTTTTGGTAATTTGTTGGGTTCGTGGATTTCATACGAGATTGCTTCGCGTGGCGGCAGTGTGTCGCTGGCAAAGTATGGCAAGTACTTACTGATTACAAAAGACGATTTAGAATGTTCCCGTACTCTCTTTAATCGTTTTGGTTCCGGTATCATTCTTGTTGGGCGCGTGTTACCGATTGTACGCACATTTATTTCGTTTGCCGCCGGAATTGGCCACATGAATCGCGCGAAATTTTTGTTATATACTTTTATTGGTTCAATTCCATGGAATATCGCGCTTGTGTACACCGGCTTTGTGGCGGGAGAGAAATGGTCTATTCTCGAGCCATACTTTCGAGCGTTTGACTGGCTCATTGTACTGTTGATTATTGTTGGTACGATGTGGTGGGTGTGGTATCATTTCAAACATATTAAAATAATAGACGTATAATAAAAACTATTATGAAACAGTTTATTCTTGTCGCAAATTGGAAAATGAATCCCATCACAGTGGAGGGCGCGCAGCATTTGTGGAATGTTGTTAGTAAGGGAATTGACGGGACTGATAAAACAAAGGTTGTCGTTTGTCCACCTTTTTCCTACCTGCATCTTTTTTCATCGTTAAAGGGTATTTCGTTGGGCGCGCAAGATTGCTTTTGGCAGCAAGAAGGAGCATATACTGGCGAGGTTTCACCGAAAATGTTGGTTGATCTTGGATGCGAATACGTCATAGTCGGCCATTCGGAGCGTCGCGAGTACGCTAAAGAGGATAATCAAATTGTGAACAAGAAAGTGAAGGCCGCGCTGGACGCGCGGCTTCATCCCATCCTTGCAATCGGCGAGAAAATTAGGGAAACGTTTGATAGTAGAGGCAAGCACACCAACGAGCTTGACCGGATTGTAGAGAGGCAGCTTGTCGAAGGGGTCGCGGGTGTGCCAAAAAGCAGAGCGGAACAATTACTCATCGCTTACGAGCCAGTCTGGGCAATAGGTACTGGTATTGCGGCAGAATCCAATGATGTATTTACCGCCGTATTGTTCATCCGCAAGATTTTAAGCCAGCTTTATTCTCGTTCTATAGCTGACCGCATTCCGGTACTATATGGCGGAAGCACTGACAGCAAGAATCTCACGCAGTTTTTACAAGAGGGCAACGCAGACGGGGCGCTTGTCGGCGGCTCAAGCATCAATGCTTCAGAGTTTTTGAGGATGATAAAGGTGGCGGAAGAGATAACGGGTAAATAATCAACGAATAACGAACAGCGTACGAATATACGAATATTCCACTAAGCCAATTCGTTTATTCGTAAAAGATTCGTTATTCGTTGATGATAAGTTTGCTATGAAAACCCTATCTTCTCTTAATGTAACCAGCAAGCGCGTTCTTGTTCGCGCGGATTTTAATGTACCTATCGCGGAGGAAAAGGTGATGGATGATTTTCGTCTCTCTGCTTACTTGCCCACTATTCATTATTTACAAGAGAGAGGAGCGCGCATTATTCTTTTGAGTCATCTCGGAAGGCCCAATGGCAAACGCGACGAAAGGTTGTCTTTGCGGCCGGTGGCTAGTCGTTTAAGCGAGCTGGGTAGTTTGCCCGTACAGTTTGTAGCGGATATTATCGGCGAAGACGCGCGCAAGGCCGCGCAAGAATTACAAGATGGACAAATAATGATGCTTGAAAATTTGCGTTTTGATGCGCGAGAAGAAGCAAATGATGAACAGTTTGCGCGCGAGCTGGCTGCGCTCGGTGAGATATATGTTGATGATGGCTTTAGTGTATGCCATAGGGCGCACGCGTCCATTGTCGGTATTCCAAAATTTTTGCCATCAGCCGCAGGCCTCCTGCTGGAGAAAGAGGCGCGAGAGCTAGATCGCGTGCGCGTGAACGCCGAGCCGCCCTTTGTGCTAATTATGGGCGGAGCTAAAGTAAAAACAAAACTGTATTTGATAAAAATATTTTTGGAGAAAGTTGACGCAGTGTGCCTCGGGGGGATTCTTGCTAACACTGTGCTTGCGGCGCAGGGAGTTGCGATTGGGAAATCTTTATTTGAAAAAGATTTGCAACAAGAGGCAAAGGAATTAGCATTAACGGATACTAAACTGCATTTGCCGATTGACGTCGTGGTCTCTACTGGAATAGGCGGGGAAACACCAGCTCACAATGCGGCTGTAGGAAACATGAAAGAAGATGAGATAATTTTAGATATCGGTCCCGACACCATAGATTTGTTCAGCCGCATTATGCATCAGGCAAAAACTATCGTGTGGAATGGGCCCATGGGGCTGTTTGAGGTAGATAAATTTGCAGAAGGGACGCACGCGCTAGCAAGAGAATTCAAAACAATTCATGCGCATACGGTTGTTGGCGGCGGCGACGTAATCAGGGCGCTTGATAAAATAGGCATGATTTCTTCCGTAAATTTTGTCTCAACGGGCGGAGGCGCGATGCTGGAATATCTGGCGGGAGAGAAGTTGCCGGGGATCATTGCACTTGATTAAATTGTTGCATTGTTCCATTGTTGCATTGACACATTGTTTCATGGTTACACAAAAATATTTGCAATTAAATGATTTAGATGCCTATAGAATATCTTTTCGTCTCTCTAATTATGTCTGGGACATTGTCTGGGACATTGTTTTGAGGTGGGATTATTTTGCCAAAGATACTATAGGCAAGCAATTTACAATGAAGCAATGAAGCAATGGATCATCAAAGAACAATCGCCAGACGAATTCCGGAATAAGTTTCCGGAGTTTTTGCCTTTGGTGCGGGATATGTTGTGGCGCAGAGGGCTAGATACACAAGAGGCGATTGACAGATTTTTTAATCCCGACTATGGCAAAGATTTGCACGATCCTTTGCTGATGAGAGATATGCCAAGGGCGATCGAGCGAATTACGAGTGCCATTTCCGCTAAAGAAAAAATTATTGTGTATGGCGATTATGATACTGACGGCGTGTGCGGCGCAACAATTTTAATTTCAACAATCAAAGCTATTGGAGGCGAAGATTATCCTGTATCGGTATATATTCCCGATCGGGCTCTTGAAGGATACGGAATGAATAAAAATGCTATTGAGCAATTTGCGCGCGATGGTGCCGGACTTGTTATTACCGTTGATTGCGGCACGACCAATATAGCGGAAACGGAACTAGCAAATGAAAAGGGCATCGATGTAATAATTACCGATCATCATCAGGTATTGGAAAACGTTCCTCCTGCCCATGCGTTCGTCAATCCTCATCAAAAAGATGACGAGTATCCTTTTAAGGACTTGTGTGGAACAGGCGTAGCTTTTAAGGTGGCTTGCGCGCTTATTGAAAAGTGCAAGAAAGATGGTTGGCTTGTCCGCCGTAGCCTTGGCGAAGGTGGAGAAAAATGGTTCTTGGATTTGGTGGCTTTAGCTACGGTGGCAGATGTGATGCCTTTGCTTGGAGAAAATAGAACACTTGTTAGGTACGGATTATTTGTTCTAGCGCACCAAAGAAGGATTGGCGTTAAGGCGCTGATGCGCGTGGCGCGCGTGCAGCCAACAGTCGATATCGGAGCGCGAAAAACAAATCTAGATCCTTACATACTTGGGTTTGTGCTCGCGCCTCGGCTTAATGCCGCGGGGCGCATTGACCACGCTAACACCGCATTCGCGCTTTTGAACACCAACGATCAGATTGAAGCAGATTCGCTAGCATGCCAAATTGATGAAACAAACAGCCAACGCCAGGAAATTGTAAAAAATATTATCGCGGA
The DNA here is from genome assembly GCA_016188605.1 of Candidatus Spechtbacteria bacterium. Taxonomy (NCBI): domain Bacteria; phylum Candidatus Spechtiibacteriota; species Candidatus Spechtiibacteriota bacterium. The sequence continues at coordinate 7,309 of JACPHP010000002.1, forward strand.
AGCTGTATCAATGGAGCAGGATTTCAAAGACGCGCCGTTAATTTTTCTTGGCAAAGAAAATTGGCCGATTGGCGTGCTGGGCATCGTGGCAGGTAAACTTGTAGAGAAATTTCATAAACCAGCATTTATTTATCAGGCGCAGCAGGAAAAATTAGCTGGTTCGGCGCGGAGTGTTGAGGGATTCAATATCGTAAAAGCGCTGACATCGGCGCAGGAGCATCTTATTCGTTTTGGCGGCCATCCAATGGCTGGGGGATTTAGCGCGGAAATAAAGAATATTTTTGTCTTGCGCGAGGCACTTTATGTATACGCTAAAAAAGAGCTTGAGCAGAAACCATACGTGCCAACACTATGGCTTGACGGCGAAATAAAAGAGAATGATTTAAATTGGGAGTTTTTTGAACAGATAAAACTTTTTGAACCGTTTGGCGAAAAGAATCGCAAGCCGATTTTTTCTTTAAAAAATGTTAGCGTGTCGTCTTTGCGCAAGATAGGCAAAGATAGTAATCATGTTTTATTTCAACTCAAAGATACGGGAGGAAAAGCATGGAAGGCAATTGCTTTTGGAGCGCTTGCCCGCCGTGGTTCGTCCAGGGCGGACGAAGGAGGGGATGATCTTCCCGCAGTTGGTGCTATAATAGATATTGCTTTTGAGCTTGATGTGGATGAGTGGAATGGTAGACGGGAATTGATGTTTAAAGTTATTGATTATAGAATTGCTTGATTAGTAAAATTAAAATATCTCAAAATTCAAAATTCAAATCGCAAAACTACAACTCAAATCCCAAATCTATAAATCCCTTACTACGTTCAGGATGACAAACTAGATTGTCAGTTTTGAGATTTTGGATTTAGATTTGAGGTTTGACATTTGAGTTTTGAGATTGATTTATGTTAACTATCAAAGTCCACACCGACGGCGGATCGCGCGGGAACCCGGGCCCCGCGGCTCTGGGCGTGGTGATTGAAGCGCCTATCAATAAAGGGTATTCGCATTTTTTGGGGAAAGCGACTAACAACGAAGCCGAATACAGCGCTGTTGTTTTAGCGCTGGAAAAGATTCGCGCGACTATGGGCAAAGATAAGGTAAAAGGCATTCACGCGCAATTTTTTATGGACAGCCAACTCGCGGTGAATCAACTATCTGGAGCTTGGAAGGTTGAGGGTCCGACGATTATTCCTTTATTTATGAAAATTTGGAATTTGCGCATTGAGTTTGGAGAAGTATCATTTAAGTATGTGCCGCGTGAGCAAAACAAAGAAGCGGATAAGCTGGTAAATCAGGAGCTGGATAAGCACACATTCGGCGGCGATTCGCTTTTTAATCTATAGAATACAAAATCCTCCGCCACGGCGGAGGATTTTGTATTCTATGTAAATCTATAAGCCGAATTCTGTCCAATCTTATCCACCAGCCTACGCGTAAAGCTTCGGCCGGGTAAAAGCAAAGCGAGGGAATAAAATTGAGACCCTTCCGAAGCCTGAAGGGCAAAGGAGGGTAAGCCAGCCTTCGCTCAAAGAGCTTCGGCTCGGCACTCAATTTTGTATCTAAAGCAAGCTTTAGACAAAATTGGTGAAGTCATTTATCTAGGACGTATCGTTGCCAATACGCCTCAAGCGGCACTCCACCTCGCGCCCCGCGCAAGGAAATACTAAATTCTAATATCTTCAGCCAGAGGCTGATCCGCCTTTGGCGGAAAAGACTATTACTTAAACGTTTAAGTTTTAGAATTTAGTATTTCGTATTTAGAATTTCCTTGTGCGAAGCACAAGGCGGCACGGCCTTGCATCAAGCGGGGTTTGCCACCTTACTGTATCGCTATAGCAAGGGTCCAAGTTATCTTGGAGCTTTTCACCTTTTGCCCATCCTTCGCTCTTTACTTCGTAAAGAGCTTCGGAATGGCAAGCCACTATATAAATTTCTGGCATGCTGTTCCGTAGCTCCTTGTGGAGCAAGGAGCGAAGGACAGGCTAGTATAGTCTCTGTGGCGCTTTCCCTCTATCGCTGCTATAAGCATCAATAGGATTGGCGTTACCAATCGCTTTTTTCTTTCTCATCCCCTTGGGATGAGAATTGTAATGTTCGGACTTTCCTCTGTCAATGCCACGCATTGGCAGCGACCTCACGATTTACAAAGAAGTAAAAGTATTATATACTATATTAACTAAAAGATCAAGGTTGCAACGATCCTTGAATCGTGAATAATGAATCGTGAATCATGAATATAGAATATCTAGCCTTGTCGGCGGTATTCATGATTCACAATTCTTGACTCGCTATTCATAACCGGCACAGCCACAAAATACTATATGAAAAAGGTAGATTTACTATTTGCATTTCTGTTATTGCCCGTTGATTTCCTAATGTTAGAAGCGGCTGGGATAGCCGCTTATTTTTTGCGCGTTAGTCCGTGGGTTTCGGCATTTCGCCCAGTGCTTTTCTATCAAAATTTACCGTTTCCGTACTATGCTTTTTTGGTGGCAGTTTTAGCGGCAATATTCATGGCGCTATTTGCGTTCGCGGGATTGTACGCGGTAGATAGGCGCCGGACTGTTCTTGGCGAGATACTGGGAATTATCCTGGCGGTTTCTGGAGGTATGATGCTGCTTATTATCGCCATGTTTTTTCAGCGCGAATGGTTTGACTCGCGATTCATTTTGCTTGCTGGATGGGGGTTAAGTATAGGGTTTGCAGCGCTAGGGCGAATAATTCTAAGGCTCTTTAGGCGCGTGGTAATAGAGAGAATGCATAATGGGAAGGAGGCGACTGTTTTAATAGGATCAGACGAGCATACGCAGCGCATCAAAGAAGCGATTGAGTCCGGCCGAGGACTAAGGCTTGTTGGTGTATATTCTCATTTTGATTCTGTATCGCTAGAGAATATTTTGCTAGTGGATAGTATAGATCATATTATTTTTTCAGACAGCAGTGCGCCGCGAGGGCAAATAATGGATATCGCGGATTTTTGCCAGGAACATAATATCCGATTTTCTTTTGTGCCCGATCTTTTTGGAGCGCTATCCGCGCAGATGCAGATGGAAGCGTTTGGCGGTATTCCCTTGTTAGAGCTAAAACGCACGCCGCTGGATGGGTGGGGCAAGATAACAAAAAGAGCGCTAGATGTCGTGGGTGCTGTGTGCGGTTTGATAATTTTGTCGCCGATTTTTTTGATATGCGCTCTTGCAATAAAATGGGAAAGCAAGGGGCCGATATTTGTGCGGCTTAAGCGTGTTAGCCAGGGAAGAGAATTCTATTTATTCAAATTCCGATCAATGATTGAGAATGCGGAGGCTTTGAAAGCTCAATTCGCGGCGTTTAACGAGCGCAACGACGGGCCGCTATTTAAACTGCATAACGATCCGCGCGTAACTCGCGTGGGGCGCTATTTGCGCAAAGGACGACTAGACGAGATACCTCAACTTTTTAATGTCCTTAGTGGAGAAATGAGCCTTACCGGACCTCGTCCGCACGAGCCGGCTGAAGTAGCGCAATATCAGCGTCATCATAAAAAAGTTTTTGCGGTTAAGGCGGGCATCTCCGGCCTCGCGCAAATTAGCGGCGCTTCGGATTTGCCATTCGAGGAAGAAGTAAAGTTGGATACTTATTACGTAGAAAATTGGTCTCTGAAACAAGATATTGTTATTTTGTTTCGCACACTTCTTATGTTATTGTTTGATAGAAGCGGGTACTAACTGAATTACAAAGTCCAAATTACAAATGACAAATAAATGACAAAATCTAAAATCTAAAGTTTTGACATTTAGTCATTTGGATTTCATTTGTAATTTGACATTTGGACTTTGAAATTTTATGAAGGTCGCATTAGTCCACGACTATCTCAATCAATACGGCGGAGCAGAGCGCGTATTGGAGGCGCTCTGCTCTCTTTTTCCGGGAGCGCCTATCTACACGCTTTTTTACGATGCTGCTGCCACTGGTTACGCTTTTGAAGGGCACGATATCCGTACCTCGTTTTTACAGCGCGTGCCATTTGCGCGCTCTCATCATCGTTATTTTCCGATGCTTATGCCAATTGCAATCGAGCAATTTGATTTTTCACAATTTGACTTGGTAATTTCAAGCTCTGCCAGTTACGCGAAGGGAATAATTACTGGTCCCGGAACCAAACATATTTGTTATTGTCATACACCCACACGTTATGCTTGGACCGATTTAGACACAAAAGCACAGCGGCTTGGCTATCCTAAAATTATACATTCGCTTATTCCATTGCTCATGCCATACATTCGCGTTTGGGATAAACAAAGTTCAGCGCGGCCAGATGTTTTTCTTGCTAACTCTAATTTTGTGAAAAAACGCATCGCAAAGTATTATAGAAGAGAGGCGGAAGTAGTATATCCGCCGCTTAATTTTTCATTTTTTTCCATCCAACAGCCGCAAGATTACTATCTTATGATAGGGCGAATAGTGCCATATAAGCGATTTGATATCGCCATTCAAGCCTGCGCGAATTTAGGATTGAAATTAAAAGTTATAGGCGATGGTCCCCAGCGAAAACGTTTACAAAGATTAGCGGGAAGAAATACGGAGTTTTTAGGCCTCGTATCTGAAGAAAAATTGCCTTATTATTACAGCCACGCTCGCGCTCTGATTTTCCCACAAGAGGAAGATTTTGGCATTAGCGCGCTGGAAAGCATGGCTTCGGGCAGACCGGTGATCGCCTATCGCGCAGGCGGAGCATTGGAATATATTAAGGAGGAGAGTAATGGAGTATTCTTCGACGAGCAAACGCCGGAAAGCCTAGCTGGCGCCATTGGTCGTTTTGAGGAAATGGCATTTAATCCAAGCGTTATTAGGCAGAGCGTGGAGAAGTATGATGTTAGACATTTTATTGCGAAGATGGAGGAGGTGGTCAAGAAACAGAATTTCAAAATCCAAATGTCAAATTACAAATGAAATCCAAATGACTAAATGTCAAAACTTTAGATTTTAGGTTTTGACATTGATTTGACATTTGTAATTTGGACTTTGGCATTTTATATTATGCAATTTATTTTACTATGTGTTAAATTTTTATTCCATGCCTCCATCTTCTTCAAAACTACGCATAGGCGTAGACGCGCGTGTACTAATGAATAACAGGCACGGTGGCGTGGGGGAATACACGTCTTGTTTGCTTGAAGAGATGGTGCGCATGGCGCCACAGCACGAGTTCCATTTGTTTCTTAATTCAATGCGCTTTAGTGGTGAAGATTTTTTAGAGACGCTGCCGCCAAATTGCATACCGCATATATTTAGAGTTCCCAACAAGGCGTTCAGTCTTTTACATAAGTTTTTTTATAGGCCGCGGTTAGATGCGCTTATAGGCGGTATTGACGTGTGGTGGTCACCGCATTTTTTGCCAGCTCCCGTGTCTTGTCCGAAAGTGCTGACAATCCATGATTTATCTTTTCTTTATTATCCGGAAATGTTTGATTTAAAGCGGCGCCTTTGGCACGCGATGGTAAATCCTAAGCACGAGGCGCAGACCGCGCGAAAAATTATTGCCGTCTCGCGATCAACAGCCGATGATATTTCTAACAAATGGGAAATATCGAGTGAGAAAATCGAAGTGATATATTCAGGAGTCGGTGAAAATTTTTCCGCGGTGCGTAATGCGCAAGAATTAGAGAGCGCGCGTAAGAAATATCATCTCCCGCAAAAATTTATCCTTTTTTTCGGTGTCATTGAGCCGCGAAAAAATTTGGCTGGGCTTGTGCGGGCGTTTGATTATATGCGGTCGCAACATCCGCAAGAAAAAACTGCTCTTGTAATCGCTGGCAGCAAGGGGTGGTCATCTCGTTCGCTTTTTGAGACAATATATATATCGCCATATCGCAACGATATTTACTGCATAGGATTCGTAGATGATCAAGACAAAGCAGCGCTTTATAGCATGGCGGAAATTTTTGTATATCCGAGTTTTTTTGAGGGGTTTGGCTTTCCACCGCTTGAAGCGATGGCATGCGGTACGCCAGTTGTCGCTTCTCATGTGGCGTCTCTGCCAGAGATAGTGCAGGAGGCGGGAATACTCGTAGATCCTCTGCGGCTTGAAGAAGTCGCATTTGCGATGGGTGAACTGCTGCGTGACGATGAGTTGCGAGTGTCTCTGCGAGAAAAAGGACTAGCGCAGGCAAAGAAGTTTAGGTGGGAAGAGGCGGCACGCAGAACATTAAATGTTTTGGAGGAAACGGTATAATAATCAACGAATAACGAATAGCGTACGAATATACGAATACTCCACTACGGCCAATTCGTTTATTCGTAAAAGATTCGTTATTCGTTGATGATATTCATGTCTAGGATAGGAATCGACGCACGAATATACGGCGCAAAGCGTGGAGGTATAGGACGCTATACCGAAGAGTTTTTACGTGTTTTGCCGGAGGTGAAAACCAATCACACTTTTGTTGTTTTGATGCGCAATGATGACATGGCGCGGTATAATCCGAATGCGCGAAATATTGAAAAAGTTTGCGCTGACGCGCGCGAATATAGCTTGAAGGAACAAATTGTAATGCCATTATTGTTGCATGACACTTGCGTTGATCTTTTGCATGTGCCGCATATTGCCACGCCATATTTTTGGCATGGGCCAACGGTGCTAACGGCGCATGACTTGATTGAATACAAATACAAACGGCCAGAAGCGACATCTTTGAGTCCATGGATGTATGAATTAAAGCATAATATTTATCGTAGAATAGTGGGCGAATCGCTTTCTCGAGCTCGAGCTATTGTAGCCGTTTCAAGGTTTGCAAAAGGCGATATACAAAGGCATTTTCCTTCCACGCGTGTGCCTATTCATGTCATTCATCCTGGACTCGCAGAGCCTGTTCGACAGGCTTTCCTCGACTTGAGCTCGGGACGAAGGCAGGGCAAGCCTTTACGTAAGCCGTATCTACTGTATGTTGGCAACGCCGCGCCACATAAAAATGTTGAGCGTTTGTTTGGCGTATATCGAGCGTGTATGGAAAAAGATAAAATTGTCGAGCACTTAGTGATGGTAATGCCAGATGATTTTCATACTAAAAAATTCAGCGCGCTTGTTTCGCGCTATCCAAAGTCTATGCAGGAGCGCGTGCATATTGTAAGCGGCGTGGACGAGCGCGATTTGTTTTTTTATTATAAGCATGCCAATTTGTTAGTTTCTGCCTCCAAAGAAGAGGGTTATGGCATGCCGTTTGCGGAGGCGCTGGCGCATGGTACGCCGGTGTTGGCTGGATTCGTGGGGGCATTGCCGGAATTTTCTTCGCATAATATTCATTATTGGGACACAAAACATATTCCAAATATGCGCAATAAGCTCGTGCATGTTTTGCATAAATGGGACAGAGAAGAATCCATACCCAATTTTCCCTCATGGCAAAAGGTGGCAGAGCAGATTGTGGAAGTATATAATAGTGTGCTGTAAATTTAATTTTCTTATGTGGGGCATCGGATACCCCACATAAGAAATATTTTAGAAATTGAATAGGTGACCAAGCGAAATAAAAGAGTGTTTAGTAAGTTATTGATTAGAAATGGCGTTGTTGAGTAAATCCCTCTTACCTACCTTACTCCGCGTTCTTGGTATAATGATGATATGAACAATAAACCATCAAAGCAATCAAGAAAACAGAGTAAAGGAGGTAAGAAGAAATACAAGGTAAGAAATTGGAAA
>JACPHP010000003.1 GCA_016188605.1 Candidatus Spechtbacteria bacterium
ATTTCGGACAAAATCCGCAGGATTTTGACGAATGACACTTGCGCCTCGGCCGCGCTCGACAAGCTCGCGCGGGGCAAAACCCAAAAATTTCCTATCATTTTTATTTGCGGCTCCCCCCACACCCCCCGCCGCGAAGCGGAAATTTTGAAAGGAAGGAAATTTTTGGTTTTGCTGCCGCCGCTTCACTCCTCCAAAAAGGCTATAAGTGTAGTTTAGCATTTCTGCCAGTTTTACGCCCGCCTTTTCTCCGTCGTTTGCGTCGGCCCGAGGCGCTCCCGTCTCCGCGTTTTGTGGTAACTCGATAGTCCGCTCACACTTCGCAAGCACCTCGCACTGGCCGCTCACATTCGTTCGCGATGCCTGCTCGGCGTTGCTTCGTGTTCGCATGTGACTTCGGCGGTGTCCGTAGTAACTCTTTGTGCTTGCCCCACCCTCCCAGTGCGCGCACAAACTAAATTTTGCGTTTTGGGAGAAATTGTAAACGCAAAATTTAGCTCCCTCACTTCTTTTTTCTAGGATCAAGATGTTCTGGACCCTGCCATTCTCCACCATGTTCAAATGAATATATTGCCCCGTAAGCAAAATCTTTGCGTGTGAGTTCGGTTTTATCTTTGATTCCAAAATCAAAAAACACAAAAGTCGGGATTTCATGAGTGGCTTGCGGGTTCTCAAATGGTGGCAAAATAAATTCAAAAGCAACAGGCACCCCATCCCTATAACGTCGCCGAAACTCTGGAAAGTACGATGTCGGTCCCACCGCACACCTTTTGCCGAGAACAAAAGTAACGTGCTCTTCGGCAACCTCGTCTTCGAGAGAAGTTTGTCGAAGTTCTTGTTTTGCTTTGTCAAAGAAACCTCTTGCCATTGGTCTTTTCGGGTTTGGATAACAAAGGAATATATATTCGTCTGACTTAGTTGCCACAATTCTAATCTGCACATTCTTATCTTCATCTTTGTAAGAATTGTTTGTCCATTGTAGAAACAAGCTCGCGATTTTTTTGGCATAATCAAGGTCAGAGATCATCATAGAAACCAAGGGGATATCATACTCTCGGTTTGGCGGAGATGCATAACCGAAACCAATGCCAAGCCATTTGTTATTATCAATTTCAAAATCAGGTAACGCATGAATAAACACCATAGGGTGCATGAAAACAGTTTTCTCAATGACTAAGGTAATTAGGTATATAGCGAGTCCAAACAAAAAAGCTACCCATACCGACCCAAACACGATAAAGGCCGACAGTAAACCTACGACAGTAAAAATATATTTCAAAAATCGCACCTTTTTGCGCTGATGATTTGGTATGACAATGCGAAAAGATTTGCCGTCTTTTCTAATTTGGTATCTTGCGCGAATACGATTAAAGAAAAGCGTAATACGTCGCCGTATATGCCTGAACTTTGAATATAAAGTCATTTGCTTAAATCAAAAACATCCCAGCCCTTGAGGGATGAATCGTACGAATATTTAGCGTTGCGGTTAATTTTCCAGCCGTTTGGTCCGTCTTGAACGGCAATGCCGCCGTCAAAGCCCTTTCTGCCTTTTAGCCACGCTTGCAGGGCTTCCGCCTTGTATTTCGTGTCATTGCTCTCGGCAGTAATTCCGGCCTTTGTATCAACAATCAAAACGCCGTTTTTCGTCTTTACGATCCAGTCAGGATAAAAGAGTTTTTCCTTGTTCTCGTCGGGATTGTAAAAGGAAATTGAAAAGTGTTCGCTTCCGGTGTCGCCGTTTTTATGCCACCAAATAACACTTTTGTTTTTGGGAGATTCGAGGAAATCAATAAATTTTCTCTCATTGTTTGTACCTCCAAATAATCCAGCAGGGATTTTTTCAAACCAAAACGGCTCCATTGCGGACTTCTTAACATTCAGCTCCTCATATTGGTCGGTGAAGAATAACGCCTCGCGCGGTATTACAATATGCTCCACGCGCTTCGCGCGTGCCGCCTTTTTATTTACTTCCTGCTCGCGGAGTGGACGATATGCCAAAAGCGCGTCGCCAATGACTGGCGCAAGTGCACCTGCCTCGCTTACCAAGTCGTTCACGATAATTTTGTAAGCGTCAGCGCGAGAAATTTTGAGTTTCTCCATCAGGTAAATATTCAGCGCGGTCTTGAGTTTTCCCCACGAACGCTCCGGCGCGAATTTACGGTTTTCGTCGGTTTGCTTGGCGACAATTTTGAAGCACAACAAGTTATACAGCCGTTCAAGGTCGTGGCGGGACATTTCCTCGTCATAACTTCCGCCCTCCTCAAACAGCTCTTTGGTGAAATTGTCGTAATCATCAATTTCCACGCCGACAATCAAGCCGTTTGTTACTTTCGGCTTTAGATTGAGATTCTTGGTGTCAAATTTTTTGTCCGCCACTTGCTTGAATGTCATCTGGAAAGAATCGCCCAAGTCGTTATAGTCCGCGCGTGTCATAAAGACAGATTCCAGCTTTAGCGGCTCAACATTCTTTTTGCGATAACTGCCATTGATCGCCGGACGATTTTCGGTTTTGGATTTAGCATATTCCGCCAAAACTTCATTGCGCTTGTAGTTGGTGTAGAGATAACCAAGATTGAGTTCGGGATGGGCAAAATGCATTCCGAATGGCATACGCAAAATGCGCCCGACGGTCTGTATCGCAAAAGTCGGATTCTTAATTTCGCGGAACATCACCAAGACACCTGCGCGCGGACAATCCCAACCCGTCGCGGCGGCTTGCTTGAACAAAAGGAACGACACCGGCGAATTGCTTTTCTCCAAGTCCTCTAGATTTTCTTTTTCTTTGGATAGCCAAACGGCAATCTCGTCGCTCTTTACGCCTTTGCGTTTTAGATACTCCAACACAATCGTTTGTTTGGTTGTATCACCGGTTTCCTTTGTCGCTTGGTCGTCATTCGGGAGCTGAATCAAAACAAGCGGATTGACTTCAATACCTAGTTTCTTGTACAGCTCAATCAACTCTAGTCGTTTGTTATAAGCAAGCTCCAAAAGCATTTCGTCTTGGTCGAGTTTCTTGACCGCTTTTTGCTTCAAATCTTCCTCTGTTTGAAATATAATTTTTTCTTTAATCAGTCCCGCCTCAACAACATCGTTTCGCTTAACTTCAACATATCCGGCGGTGTCGGCGCGAGTAGGGATGTATTTCGGCGTGGCCGACACGCGGAGCGTAATTTTTGGTTTGATAAGACCCTCAACGACTTCCAGTGCAAGGTCGGTGTCGCTTCCGATATGTTCCTCATCAATAATTACCACAATCTTGCGCCCCGCTTCGTGCGTTTCGTTGATGAAGTTATCAAAAGTCAGTCCTTGCTCGTTTTCGCGGCGCAATTTTCGGCTATCTTTGCTTTTGCCTTTAATTTTCTGCCAGTTTATAAAAAAGACATCGTTTTGGCGTAGCTTCTCGCGCGATAGGTCATTGAGGTCAATTAAATCAAGCTCGCTCGCGCCGCCATAGTAATCAAAAAGTTTTTTCTTGCTCTGCTCGTATGAGTCCTCGCTGAACGAGAACCACACAAACGCCACATCGTTGCCCGCAAAACGCGGATCACTCACGATGTCGCGCAAAAATTGCGCCAGCATTATCGTCTTGCCGCTCCCGGTCGGCGACTTGAGAACGAGCGGGATATTTTGATTCGGCAATTTCCACAAGCTCAAAAATTCGTCTTTGAGCTGTGATATTGCCGTTTCTTGGAATGGTTTTAGCGCAAACATAGTTATATCCGGTTTAGTTCTTTGTAAACTTCAATGATCGGCTCTGGAATATCCTCGACCCTGATATTCGTGCTGGAATACTCGCCTTTGTATTCGTTCTTGCCCCAACTGAAAATATATAAAGCCGTCGGCAGATTTTTCTTTTCCAGTTTTGCTATAAGCTCGGCGAGTTTTGCCTTATCTTCCTTGAAATAAATCGCCACGAGTTTTCCTTTTCCCTCAAAAATTTGCCACCAGTCATTTTTCTCCACTTCGTTGAGCGCGTCCTCACGGACGGCTATCATTTCGCCTGCTTCATAGGTAATGCGGATTTTTGCGTCATCCGGCACTTTGTGGATGTTTTCAATATCAATTAAATCAGTTTGATAGTAGAAAAGATTGCTCGGGATACCCTCAACATCGTCATATCCTTTTATCGCTTTTTTGATACGCGGATAGCAAATGTCCGTCGCAATTTTTTTACCCGTTCCATTGTTATCCTCATTATTGGTGCAAATGATAAACTTACGGCTTCCGCCGTCTTCGGCATTAAGATTAAGAACGGCGTGGCCAGTTGTTCCCGAACCGGCGAAAAAATCCAAAATTGTTATATCGTCCGATACAGAAGCCATCTCAACGATACGCATTATCATTTCAACAGGTTTCGGATAAGCAAAGATTTTTTCGCCTAACATTTCCTTTACTAGCAAGGTTCCTTTTTCTGTGTTTACATCTTTGTCATCCCAAATCGAACGAGCCATTTTTTCTTTTTTTCGATATTTTTCAACGATTTGGTAACCGCCGTCTTTCATTTTTTTGGCGACTATTTCAGTGTTGAGATTCGCAAGCGATTTTGGCTTTCCCCATCTCCAGACAGTTTTTTCACCTTGAGATTCTTTTGGGAATAACTCAACCCACCCCTTGTGTTTTTCTAATGAAATTTCAAAAAATCCATTATCAAGCTCCTTTTTGGGATTGATATAAAAGGAATAGTAAAGATTTGGGCGGTTTCGTATGTTGAATGCGACATTACGATTTCTCAACTCTCTGATTTCAAAACCACCCCGCTTATCTTCGTAGGGAAATTCCTTACCTTCTTCCGTTATGCTTAAAATTTTTGATTCTAGTGTTTTGGAATAGACCAAGATATAATCGTGCGTCCGTGCAATGCCACCGTAATCGCGTCCACGAGGATTACCTTTTACAACGATTGTTGCTCGATAGTTTGCTTCGCCAAAAACCTTATCGCAAAGTATGCGCAAGTGGGCTTGTTCATTGTCATCAATACTGATAAAAATTAGTCCTGTTGGTGTGAGCAAATCACGAGCAAGAACGAGGCGATTGCGCATAAACGAAAGCCACTTACTGTGCCGATATGCGTCCTCCGTATCAATATATTGGTCGTTGTAAATAAAATCATTATTGCCAGTGTTGTACGGCGGATCAATATAGATGAGATCAATCTTGCCTTTGTGCGTGTAGTTGAGGACAGAAAGTGAGTGATAGTTGTCGCCCTCAATAAGTAAGTTGTCTGTAAAGCCGTCACCAATATTGATACGATTTTTGACGACTTGTTTTAAAACCGGCACTTGCTTTTGACATTGCTCAACGACATCTTCCTGCTTGTCCTCAAAACGCAGCCCAAGATTGTTTTTCTTGAGTTTCCTGATTTGAGCTTCTAGCTCTGCCACTTTCTTTTGTAAATTATTGTCCGTCATAGTTATTTCAAAAGCTCGTCGCTTGTTACTCCCAATGCTTGGGCGATTTTTTCAATGGTGGCAAGCGTGGGATTGCCTTTGCCAGCTTCAATATTGCTCATTTGAGCACGATCAAGCCCGACCGCGCGGCAAATGTCGCCTTGCGTCATATTCTTTTCCTCGCGTATGCGCTTGATGTTTTTACCAAGTTTGGAAGTTGGGGTTTTCATATTCACAGATGTATTATAGCCAAATATTGTGTCCTATGACAATAATGTGATATATTACAAGTATGTTGAATTTGAAGCGGCGGCAGCAAACCCAAAAATTTCCTTCCTTTCAAATGTTCCGCTTCGCGGCGGGGGGTGTGGGGGGAGCCGCAAATAAAAATGATAGGAAATTTTTGGGTTTTGCCCCGCGCGAGCTTGTCGAGCGCGGCCGAGGCGCAAGTGTCATTCGTCAAAATCCTGCGGATTTTGTCCGAAATCCAATTTTCACTTTTTGTGAAATCGTAAGAAACAGCCTCGGCGCAAAGCGCCTCTGCATGGTATTTTTCCGCAATTTTAAAGGCATTTTTGAAATCGCACGCCAGCGTGCGGTCGGCAATGCGGAAGTTCGCAGTGCGAAGCTCTGGCAAAATGAAATTTTGCAAACCAATCTTTTTTCTTTCGCTTTCAGCGAAAGGTTGAGCGTATTTTTTCTTGATTGCCCAAAAAATAATTTAAAACCAATATGGACAACATAAATTTACAAACCAAAAAGATTTTTCTCTATGCTCGTAAATCCACTGACGAACCCGAAAGACAGGTTTTGAGTATTGAGGCGCAAATGTTTGAATTGCGGGAATATGCGAAAAAAGAAGGACTGAATATCGTCCGTGAATTCGTGGAAAGCAAAACCGCCAAAGAGCCTGGCAGAGAGATTTTTAACGATATGGTGGCAAGCATAGAGAAAAATGAAGCCGAGGGAATTTTAGCGTGGCACCCCGATAGATTGGCGAGAAATAGCATAGACGGCGGACGAATTATCTACCTCGTAGATACTGGAAAAATTACCACGTTAAAATTTCCTACTTTTTGGTTTGATCCGACACCACAAGGAAAATTTATGTTGTCCATCGCTTTTGGGCAATCAAAATACTATGTGGATAATCTTTCGGAAAATATAAAGAGGGGTATTCGCCAGAAACTCCGAAATGGAATATGGCCCGCTTGGGCGCCACTTGGCTATGTGAACGACAAGAACGCCCGCTGTATCGCTATGGATAAAGAAAAGGCAAAGTATATCAAGCGGGCTTTTGAAATGTACTCAACTGGCGAATACCCCCTCGCTCAAATCCGAAAGATTATCAATTCCTTGGGCTTGGTTGGCAAGAAAGGCAAAATGCTTTCCGTCTCAAATTATCAACTGAAACCTTATGTGTATAGAGGATTTTTCCGTTGCGGAGAGTGTAGTTGTTTTATCACTACCGAAACGCAAAAGGGACATAACTATTTGCGATGCACCAAACGGAATAATCCTTGCTCACAAAGATACGCAAGAGAAGACACCATCACTTCTCAAATAAAAGAAGAAATCAAAAAAGTTTCTTTGTCTTCCGCTTGGGCAAATGCTTCAATCAATTATTTTGAAAACGAGAAAATGAAACTTGCCCAAGCGGAAAGCTCTTTCGCCCAAAAAGCGAGAGATGAGCTTGTAGAAATAGAAACAAAACTTGATCGCCTGCTTGATTTACAACTGGACGGCAATTTGTCGCAAGCGGAATATACCGCCAAAAAACACAAGCTCATTCTCGCTAAAAAAGATTTGGAAGAAAAAATATCGGCTTTTGGGCGAAAGAGCAATAATCGGTTCGAACTTGCCATTGCCTTTCTAAAAGACACCAACCAAGCCGAAAAATACGCTCAACAAGAAAATCCCGAACGGATTCGGGATTTTCTCAAAAAGATTGGTTCGAACTTTCGCATTGCCGACCGCACGCTGGCGTGCGATTTCAAAAATGCCTTCAAAATAGCGGAAAAATACCATGCTGAGGCGCTTTGCGCCGAGGCTGTTTCTTACGATTTCACAAAAAGTGAAAATTGGCGGAGAGGGAGGGATTCGAACCCTCGGAAGGCTTGCGCCCTCAACAACTTAGCAGGTTGCTGCTTTCAGCCACTCAGCCACCTCTCCGTACTAAAATTTTCAATTTTTTCAGCCATAGGCTGATCCTCCGCCAGAGGCGGGCAGGCGCCTCGGGCGGAAATTTCTAATCAATTTAGAATAACTTAATTTTCAAAACGACTGGTATCTATAATATATATTCGTCATTAAAAATCGTGGTATTGATTGCTAAATCATAGCTTAATCCCAGTCAAATGGCAACCCGAACGATTGAGATGTTTTCCTAATATTGTATAATAAATACATGGACAATAAACCAATGAAAAATTTATCTGACAAAAAATTGCTGATGCCGCCAACGCCATCACTGCCAAACCCAACTCTTTCACTCTCTTCGTCTGTACCAGAGCAAATTTCTCCCTCCAAACCAGCTCCACTTATGCGGTGGAGAGTTTACGCGCACGAACCAAATAAGGAAATTTTATGGGGCAGACTAGCTATTATAGGCATCGCTGTTTTAATACTTGCCGGTATTTTTATTCTTCAAAAAAATTATACTGGCGCCACAACACTTTTGATTGCCGGCGCTCTCGCCGCGTTATTTGTTTCCCGCCGCCCTCCAATTATTTCGTGCGAGCTATATCCGGAAAGCGTAATTTTTCAAAAAGATAAATATCCTTTTTCTTCTCTGCAAAATTTTGCCCTTACATTTGATAGATTAATTCTATTTCCCAAACAAGATGAAAGCAACATTCAAATTCCCATAGAACCGGACGAACGAGACGACATCCGTAGCATGCTCGCGCCTCGTCTTGAAGAAATTGAATACGATCCAACGCTCCTTGACTTTTTGCATAATTTCTTTAAGATTTAACGAGGTAACGTTATGCATATGGCATCGTCAGTCCCGTAATTGTCTGCTGGGCATTCGTGGATCGGTAAGCTTAAAAGCTCTGTTACTTTACACGTTTTTCTTTTTTAATAATTTCTGCATTTTGTGTCCCAGTAGCTCAGCTGGATAGAGCGTCAGCTTGCGGAGCTGAAGGCCAGAGGTTCGAATCCTCTCTGGGACACATACTAGAAAAGAGCTGCCTCGCAATTGTGAGGCAGCTCTTTTCTTTTTACCGCCATCTAATTTATGCTATCCTTTAACTATGCGACTTGACACTCCAATTGAACAACTAGAACGAATCGGGCCGATTTACCGGGCACGCTTGCACAAGCTTGGCATCAAAACTATAGGCAATCTGCTTTTCCATATTCCCCACCGCTACCAAGATTATTCTCAAATTACCCCGATTCGCGACGCCACTCTCAACGACATTGTTACGGTGCAGGGTAAAATTCTTTCCATTGAGGCAAGCCGCACGTGGAAAAAGCATCTGCATCTCACCGAAGCCATTATCCAAGACGAAACGAGCGCAATAAAAGCGGTGTGGTTTAACCAGCCTTATCTATCACAAAATCTTAAAGAAGAAATGTATGTTTTACTATCAGGAAAAGTAACTTTAACAAAAGATTCGCTATGCCTTTCAAGCCCAGTGTATGAAATATTGGGAGACGGCGAAATTACAAAAAACGACACTTTGCACACTGGCCGCTTGGTGCCAATTTATCCTGAAACAGCCGGTCTTTCTTCGCGCTGGCTGCGCTATGTGATACACTCGCTTCTTCCAATCGCAGACAATATTCCGGACTATCTGCCAGATGAAATTCTTAGGCGGCAAGATATTCCCGAACTTGCCCGTGCATTAAAAACCGTGCACTTTCCACATTCATTAAATGACGCTGAACGCGCTAAAAAACGCTTGGCCTTTGGCGAACTTTTCCTTATCCAAACTGTAGCTCTAAAAGAAAAATACCGCCTGCGCCAAGAACACGCCCCACAGATTACTACCGATGTTGAGCTTGCCAAGAAATTCGTCGCCTCGCTTCCCTATGCTCTTACTGATTCACAACGCGCCACCACTTGGGAAATATTACAGGACATGGAAAAGCCATATCCAATGAACAGATTGCTTGAAGGCGATGTCGGCTCCGGCAAAACTGTCGTGGCGGCATTTGCCGCAATGCAGGCAATAAACGCGGGATATCAAGTTGCTTTCATGGTGCCCACGGAAATTTTAGCTGAACAACATTTTCGAGCGCTCACCGCTTTGCTTTGCAATAAAAAAACCTTTGCCCAGCCCTCAATAGCGGCGCTGACGAGCTCCAGCCATAAAAAAACTTCGCGTAAAATCTCTTACGCGCCTTTTGTAATTTCCAAGGAACGAGTCGGAAAAGAAACGCTCGCGGGAGACATAGATATTGTCGTGGGTACACATGCACTAATTCAAGAAACAGTTAAATTTAAAAACCTAGGGCTGATTATTATTGATGAACAACACCGCTTTGGCGTGGAACAGCGCGCCGCGCTAGCGCGGCAAAAGGACGGACCGACCCTCCGCGAAAACCGCGGAGGGTCGGTCCGTCCTGCAAAGATTATTCCGCATCTTCTCTCAATGACCGCAACCCCAATTCCCCGCACGCTTTCACTCACAATATTCGGAGACTTAGATCTTTCGCTGATTAAGCAATTCCCAAAAGGCAGAAAGCAAATAATTAGTAAGTTAATTCCACCAGCGGACAGATATGAAGCATATAGATTTATTGAATCTCAAATCCACGAAGGCAGGCAGGCGTTTGTCATCTGCCCGCTGATTGATGAGTCGGATAAGCTAGATGCTAAAGCCGCTACCAAAGAATTTGAAAAATTGCAAAAAGAGATTTTCCCGCATCTAAAAATCGCTCTTATTCACGGCAAAATGAAAGGCAAGGAAAAAGAGAAAATTATGCAAAGCTTCAAGGAAAAAGAAGCTGATATTTTGGTGGCAACGTCAGTGGTTGAAGTTGGCATTGATGTGCCGAACGCGTCGGTAATGATTATTGAAGGGGCGGACCGATTCGGACTCGCGCAACTATACCAATTTCGCGGCAGGGTTGGTCGCGGAGAGCACCAGTCGTACTGCTTCCTTTTTACAGACTCATCCGCCAAAACTACAAGCCAACGCCTTAAAGCCTTACTTACGGCAAAAAACAGTTTTGAGCTCGCGGAAAAAGATTTGGAAATACGCGGACCTGGCGACTTTATTGGTTCGCGTCAATCTGGCATACCCGACCTTGCGATGGCTTCGCTAACTGACTTTGAATTTGTAAAAGAAGTACGCAAAGAAGTAGAAAGCGTATTAACGAGTGATCCAGAACTAAAGAATAATCACCTGCTTCGCGAAAGATACGAAAATTTTAGACGAGAGATACACTTTGAATAATTGATGCTTACGTGGGGTATCGGATACCCCACGTAGGGTGAGGTTAGGTTTATTTTCTGTGTTTCTCTGTCACCCAAAATCCCAAGTATCGCCCCAGCATCAGCCGAGTGTGCGCTTCAATTGCCGGCAACACACCAAAGAATATCAACGTAACGGGAATAAAAAACCATTGCAGAATCATCATCACGTATTTCCATTTTCCATACTGCGGCGGACGAGGAGGAAGAATCTGTATGCTCAAATATGCAGAGGATATAATGCCTATCATCGCAATTGTCAGCAGTACGCGCAGTACGCGCGGCAAACTATACGAAAATAACGAACGGTTGAACTCATCTCCGCCAAAAAATAACGGCAGCCAACCAAGCGCGAAAAGAAGCATGGCATGTGTTGCCCAAGAGTAAAAACCCTCAATTACGGGAAAGGCATACTGCCAAAAAGCACTGAAGGGAATCTCTTTGCGCTTTTTCCAGTACCCAAATATAAAATATGGCACGTCTGCCACGCCATACGCCCAGCGGCGCTGTTGAAGATAGATATTGCGCAAAGTACGCCAAAAAGAACGGGCGACGTTTGCGTCCATTTTAACAGGATAAAAAAGAGATTTTACGCGATAGTCACCGTTATAAAACAAAAATGCCTGCCAAAAAACGCGCGAATCCTCTGACACCACATTCGGCTGCCAGAATCCAATATCAACCAATGTCTGAAAAGACATGGAGTGCGACGAGAAAGTCAGATGCTTCTCCGGCCGCTCTTGATTCATGGTGTGCCAAAAAGTTGAAGAAAAGGCGATAACGCGCGAAATGGGCGGAGCCTCCCAGATGTTATTTATGAAAAATGGCACCGGCTGATAACTTGTGCGCAATGGTTTCTCTACTGTCAAATAATGATACGCGACACAAGAAAAATAGTCCTCATATACTACCGTGTCTGAATCTAAAGATGAAACTATCACGTTCTGATAAGAAATACTCTTCTCATCAATAAATTCTTTAGCGCGCTCGCCCGCCCAGCGTTCGTTTGAACCCTTGCCAGGAATCTCGCCCTCCAAACCACGCTGATGAATTGTTATCATCAAATGGCCGAACTTATGCTCAAATTCTTTTCTTAAGCGCTCGGCAACGGCCATGCTTTCCTCGCCCCCCGCCTCTTCCATAGCAAGCACAACGATCATTTTCTCTCTGGGCCATGTATTTTTTGCCAGCGCCTCAACCGCAGGAAAAACCACCTCGTATGGCTCCTTATATATAGGTAGAATAATGAGCTGCCACAAATCGCGCCAATCCTTTACATCAACATGAAAGTTAGCAGGGCTAAGACTATCTAACTCCAAGGTCCAGTTGCGCATCTGGTAGTCCTGCATTCGCGCGTAGGCAGAACGTGTATGAAAAGAGAAATAAACAACTTTAAATATCCAATACAGAGCAAAGGCAAGGATAAACACCGATACCCAGAGCGGCTCAAGCCAAGACAATAAAAAAGCCAAAACAAAAGTTCCCCAAACAAGCGCGCCGGGGATTATCTCTAATATGCGGTAGACCGTCCGTTCGCGCGGATCGCGCAAGTCGTCGGCTCTGCCGATAGATAAATAATACGGATATTGATTGCTCATTCCTTTACTATTTCATACACTTAAAACACTATTTGGACAAGAAAAACCCCGCAGTTGCGGGGTTTTGAATTAAATAAATAATTCTTTTTTACGACAAGTTCTTTTCAAGAACATAGAGGCAAATCTCTTTTGCCCCTTGCTCGGTGTATCCAAATTTTCTCATTAGATTTCCAATCATGTACGTAACGTGTTCTTGTATTCGGGTATCAAAAGTCTTAAATCTAGCGCTGCCGAATGCCCTGACAGCCTCTTTAAAATTTTCATTTTTTACAAATGGCTGAAGTACTTTCTCTTTTATATTCCTTGCATAAGAGTTCAATAGCTCCTTATATAAATCGGAGTTGGTTATAGCGCGTCGATGGTCCTGTGCAACAACCTCAATATAACGTTTCTGAGTTTCTTTCGCAAAATTTACAGCCCCGGCGTCACCCATTTGCGTGCCGGTGATATAACTGCCCACAAGTTTCAGAAACTCAAGAGTAACAATCATGTCTTTTCCAGTAAACTGACACGTTGTTCTTACGCCAACGTCATAATTGATAGCCCACAGATAATTCAAAACATCATCAGAAATCTGCTTTCTGTTCTCAAAATAAAGCGCTTCCTTAATTTGGCTTACGACTTCATAGTCATACCAACCCACGAGCGAGACGATAAAAGTTTGCGCAAAAAGCTGAACATCCTTTCCTGTTTTTCGCTTGAAGAATTCAGCCACCTGATTCATGGTAATCAACTTAGTTCTGGATCGATAGCGACTCATAAATTCGCTCAACAAACGAATAGAATCTCTACCAGAAAATCCTTTAATTCCTTCGCGCTCGGCTTCGGCAATCATTTTTCGTCTAATCTGAGGCGTAAGGGTTTTCTTATCTTCTTCAGATAGCCAGGGTGGAATTATGCCCATATAAATTGCTATGCGCAACAGAAGGCCTTCGGAATCACAGTACTTTTGATATTTTGTTAGGTCCTTGATCCATTCCTTAAGCGCGGCAGACTCTTTATTCATTCGCGAAGATATTACCACTCTCGCGAAATTTCCAAGTACATTCGGAAGAAAAAAAGAACCAATGCCAGCTCCAAAAATGCTCTGATAAACCGCCACTTCAATACCAACTTCCAAAATATATGGAACCGTGGTGTATTGAATTCTGGCCTGAAAAGATTCTAATTTCTCTTTCTCTAATCTCTCTTTATCCTCGGGGTTCATCAAGGCAAAAAAAATTGAACTCACCCGTTCTTCTACTTCGCCAACCTTGTGAACGCCTTCGCTAATAACATTGTGAAGCTCCAGGAGCCTTTCGTAATTATCGCCCTTAATATCCATCAAGACATAAATGCCGTTATTTGTCATGGCACTCGACGAGAACACATACTTGACAACATTAACGCCTAAAATTTTATCGAGCTGCTGTTGGATACGATCTTCCTTTAAAGCTATGTCCTTAACAGGCCTATCGCCGGGATTAAATACACTGATGCCCTGACTCAAACGCCTGTCAAAACGATAAGGCCGCACACGTACCATTTTCATAACTTCTTCAAACGAACCCAATTTGTCAAACAAAGCCCAGAATATAGATTTGCATATCGTGCAAGCTTCTTCTTTGAATGCCCAATCGTATTCTTTCCCAGCAAAGATCCTATTTACTACGTCGGGTGGACTTTCGACAAGAAGCTCTCGCAAAAATTCCGCGCGATATTGCTTGGGAATAACCAATATTGGATGGTCGTGACTTGGGCAAGGGACTTCAACCGCCGCGCGCACATCTACTGGCGCATCTTTGTCTCCTTTTATGTTCCACACGACTTCAAAGCTTTGGCCCTCTTCCGCGTCAGTATACGCCTCAAACTTTTCTAAAAGATTATTGAGAAATGTGCTTTTGCCACATCCCGGAGGCCCTTCAAAGATATAAACCCTATTCTGCTGCGCGCCAGATGTAAATGACCTCACGAGCCGAACAAACCTGTTCGCAAAAAGTCTATCCGCAAAAAAAGGATTGTCGCATCCTTCAGCTAAAAGTTTTGAACAATCATATTTGATTAAGCTAATTGACTCTGGATCGCCGGGATACTCATCCACTCCTTCACCGACAAAACTTGCAACCATATCTTCGAAAAGCTGAAAAATGCTACGCAGGACTTTCTGGGGATTTTCCCTTGTTAACTCCAAGAACTCCTCAAAGCTCAGCGGGGTCCTTCTTCCTCTGCGCGACATTTCTGCTGCTAATAATGCAAGGGCATTTTTCGTCCCGTCCATAGTTATTCCCTCCCTTATCCTTTGGAAAGAACGGTTCTGGTGATTTTCTTTCCTTCGCAAGTGTAAAGAACGCGGTCTTTTTTAACTGTCGAGTTTGGCTGACCGCTAGCAACTGGCGCTTGATAAACATAATGGTCGCCGCGATCAATTTCAAATTCCGTAGTCTCAAGCTTTACTGCTTTCCCGCCAGTAAAATACGAAAGCCCAATTAAAACCGGGGCAATATACCTTGTAACAAGCGACCTGCCTTCGTAAACATGATTTAGATAGATCCCGCCGGGTTTCGTTGCCTTGCTCTCGTCAATCACTACATAGGGAGGATGGTATAGCAACCGATTCAGTTGTGCTCTATAATCCCTGCCGCTCTTTGACTTAACATAAACTTCAGCGCTGCCATGCGCGATGCTCTCGAGAGTAAGGCGCATCCCGGCAACAAAAAGATTATGCCTGTTAACAAAGTCCTGAAAATCATCATCGGAAAGAAAGTTGATCAGCATATGATCATTAAGGTTTCTTCGTGCCTCAAATAGCACCTTTTTCCCATATTCTTCGCCCAGAGCTTGATCGTAATGATTCCTAGTTTCGGCGTCTTGGATCAATTGATAGGCGTAAGACAATTTTCCTTTACGCGCCAGTTCTTCAATAAACTCAAACAAAAGCTTGCCGATGATGTAAGGGTTGCTGCCAACTCTTGGATGAAGCATCACGCCTGAATTGACTACGCTAAAATTAATCTCGTGACCGTTCAATCGCTCGTCGGTCATGAACAATCGCTCATGCCACAAACTCGCCCATCCCTCATGGCAAATCTTTGTTCTAATTTGGGGCTGGAAATAGAGAGACGTTCTACGCACTACCGCAATCACATCTTTCATCCACAAATTTTCTTCTCTGTCTAAAAACTCGGAATTTTCCATAAGATAAAGCAAAATATCGCCTGTTGGAACCCTCTTCCTTTTTTGCGTTTCACGTTTTTTAAACGTACTGTCAAATTCTGGAAATTTGCTTCTAGTCTTCTCATCACTAAAGAAAACAGCCTCGCCGAGCTTTTCTCCAAGCCGCCTAATGCACTCGCTGTAACGTTCTACTTCCTCGTAATAGACTCTCAATGCAATACTGTTGTCATCGTGCTTGCGCCGCAAAAATTCGCCAAAATAAAAACTTGATTTCTCGGAAAAAGTTCCAGAAGCACGCTGCATCTCTAGGGCATCGGCTTCTTCTAGCTCCGCGTAATAGCCGACAAGATTGTCCGCGGCTCTAGCAAACTCAATCACATAGTCAACCCATCTTTTCTCCGATCCCAATTCTTCGCGGATTCTGTTGATTAATCGCTTGTCTGCCAAGGCCTGACCGCAAAAATCATCCTTCCACGTAGCCCTAAAAAAAATGTTATTCATATCCATGTCTAGATGGCCTAGAACATGATAGAAAATCATTGCGTTGAGCCAGTCGGGGTTATTGTCGTTATAGAACGATATACCGGGTCTCGTGTTAATGGTTGTCTCGAATGGATTGTGAGGATATACATCGTATAACCATTTATCTCTGAGAACTTCCACGTCATGAACCCAATAATCATAAAGCGTAGGAATCATAATCTTGGGAGACAGTTCGATCATGTCTTGATTAGTAACGATATATTCCAATGTTTCTCCGTGAATAATGAGTCCAGCGGCTCTCGCCCTTGCTTTGCATTCTTCCATAATTTGCTTTGCTTTTTTGTCAATGAGATACATTTTTGCCTCCTTGGAAACCCTGCTTTTTCTTAATCTTGGGCAATCAGTACTTTGATAGCTTCAATGTTTTCTTCATCAGTTACGTCTCGACTAGACATTTTATGAATCCTAAAAACATCTTTCTGCTCAATGAAATTTGCTCTTTTCACATATTCTTCAAATCGAGTATCTATATCCCTAGCCCAAGGACCTTTCATTACAGAAACCCCCATACGGTTAACATAACCAAGAATCTTTTTAATTTCCGGAATTGCTTGTGTGCCATCATCAAAGTCATCGCCGTCAGTGCCCTGAAAAACATAAATGTTATAGTCTCTGGCCAGTCCTTCACCCTCAACAATTTCATTAATCTTTTTGTATCCCGAGGCAATTAAAGTTCCACCGCCCGCGCTTTGCCGAAAATACCCCAGAGCTGAAACTTCTTTTGCACCCGTATCATGAACAATGAATCTGGGAATAACCAGACCCTCGTACTGGAACAAAAGCCAGGCATAAATCATTAGATGCTGTGTAACAACGGCTTTGGTCGGCTCGCCCATCATAGAGCCAGAATAATCTCTCAAGAAAAATACAATTGCCTGAGACTTCCATACCCGTTCTCTTGATAGAACTCGATAAATTTTGTCTTGAGGTCCAACTATAAGCTTAGCAGGATCGATATTGCCTACATCCGCGCGGCCAAGCGCAACGTTTGTGCGCACAATACGTAGAAGCGTAGCTTTTTTATCCAAAAGCTGACCTGAGCCAGGATGCCTGTCGGTCAGATCAAAGATATATTCGTCGGTTGGAACTTTCTTGCCTTTATCTTTGAGATTAGGCAGCTTGAACTCTTCCGAAAGTTTCTTGCCTAGCTCGTAGGCCTCACTCTCAACACCATGATTGCCGTCACCTTGGCCGGCTCGCGGATCATCTCCCTCTTCATCGCCATCACCTTCGCCATCGCCAAGGGTCGCGTAGCCAATAACATCTCCAACTTCGCCCTCTCCCTGTCCTACTATATCAGGGAAATCATCATCTTCTTCTTCATTAGGTTCAAAATCTCCATGAATTAATTGCTCTTCTTCCACATACGGCACCATTATGATTCGTCCTGGGCCTGCAAGTGTCCTACGGATTTTAATCTTCTTGGGGAATCCGTCTTTTTCTCTTTGCGCATCTATCTGTAGAAGATCATCGAGCGACACTAGCGACATTACTGGGCTAGGGGTGGAAGATGCGTATAAGCCAAGTTTGTGCATATACCGTAATATTGCCGATCGCTTCATGCCATCAATATCAGATTCTGTCATAAAATCATTTTTCATTGCACCTGCCTCCTTCGTAGCGCTACGCACGACATCGCAATAAACTTACAAATAGATAAAATGAGCCGGACCTATGCCCGGCTCATTCTTGGGTTTTTATTTTATGCCTCATCTTCCTTGGTGCAGAAGTATTCAATAGTCTTCTGAGCGCAAGTCGAACAGTAATTCAACTTATCTAGCATGGTTCCAATCATCCTATTGCGAATCTTAGCATTTTCTTCATTGGTCGGATTAGCTAATGCGCCAACCAAGCTACCAGCTCCCGCAACATCAGATAGCAAACGCACGTCGGTTACGGCCTTAACTAAATCCTGGCTGTCCATGAAGTCATAATTTGGATCGACTCCAATTTTCTGGCCGTAAATCTTGCGAATCGTGTTTTGATACGACTCTTTGCGCTCTTTAGTTGTAAGGCCAAGCCGCGCCTCAACAGAATCAACGAACGTCTGATCGATCTTAATTGACTTAACTTCGCCAGTCTGTGGGTCGCGATATCGCCACATTTTTTCCGGACCAAGACTCGCCGAGTCCATACCGATGACCATATTCACATATGCCAGAACATCCTTGCGAACTGCATCAGGGTCGTCGCGATAGGCATTAAAGATTGCGGTTTTTACCTGCTCACGATATAAACGCCGAGCAGTATCAAGATCCTTCATATACTTTTCACGATCAGTCGCTTCTGAAACGTAATCAAGAATAATGCGTTTCAAGGCCGTAAATACATCCTTGGCAAACATGCACTGGCCTTCGTCGGTAGTTGTCATGGCGCCAAGAATCTGCAACGACCTGCCAAGGTCACGATGTCCTAAACCCTTCTGCCCCCAACGCTTGGTAACATCGGGGCTCGCGTTAGCAACTTCTCTGACCTCAGCCAATGCTCCTACGCTTTTATCACCGGCAATCTCGCCAGCTTCAAGCTTCATTGTCTCAATAGGGGTCAACTTCGTAGAGTGCAGAAGCCGTGTTAGAACAACGCCAACAGAAGCAGCATAAATAAGGTTAGGATCCTGATGCATCGGCTCGCCTAGAATCGTAGTCCTAACGCCACCACCTAGAGAATACCCGGTCAATTCCTGCTGTAATTTGTAGTCGGTGTTGTGCGATACATAAACAATTCGGCAACGATCTTTGATTGGCGATTCATCTTTTTCTGATACGAACCTGTTATATGCCTCGTTGTTGCTAGTGGCAATAATCAAAGCATCGATAGGCCATATGAAACCGTCTACTTCGATGTTCCTGCTTTGGATAACCTGCAAGTAGATCTGAACCAGGTCTTTTTTATTCCTGAAAAGCTCATCGGAAAAATGAATACCGCTGCCAGCAACTCGAGCCAAAGCTCCTCGTTGCAAGTCAAACTTATTTGGATCACCCAATTTCAAAAGCAAAAGGTGCTGAAGAGATTCCTCTCCCAACAGGTCAACCGACGAAGAAGTAATTTTGTCTTTGGCCGAATATTTCCCGGTAACAGTACCTTGGCTCTCGCTCATTGGCACGGGAACAACGCAAATGTGCCGGAGCGCTTGCTCCACATTGCCGTCATAATGCTCGAGTAGCGCGCTCCACAGATATTCTGTTGAAGCGCCCAGTGGCCGTCTGTACGTGTAAAGACTATCAATAGCCCTGTCGCTAAAACCCATGCGAGCAATAAATTCCGCGCTTTCATCCTTATTACCCAAAAGGTTCATTGCCAAGATCATAGGATCTTCAAAGTTTAAAGAGTGCAGATCTGCAGCTCTTGGATCATAACCAAGAGCATCATCCAGGCCTACGAACTTAAAAGTATATTTGCGGTTTCCAAGTACTGACAGAAACTGACGATAGTAAGAACATATATAATCCACGAAAGCGGTTTTACCGTTTCCAGGCTCACCAATTAGAACCAATGCCATCTCTTTGGCCGATCCGCCTTCGGCAGCATCTTTAATGAAATGAACGCACTCATTAATTTCGTCGTACCAGCCAATAATGTGCCTCGACCCTTGCCGAAAAAACAAAAAATCATATACTGTTCTTCCACCACGAGAAAGCTTAATAAATCCTTTTTCCTGGATCATCCTATTAACACTTTGAGCTGCTGTTTCAAACCTTCTATTTCCAGCCAAAAATTCTTGAGCATGGAAGTTTAAAGTCTTATTATCTGGCACTAGAAGTTTCTGCGACATGACTGGTCTCCTCCTTGCTTGGATATGAAATTATAAAAGATCGCAATTACTGGAAATAAAAAAGGGCATTATGAGAACATTGCCTCTGCAAATGTTAACCCTCCTCTTTAGAGACCCCTCCTCATTGAAAGAATCTCCTTAGGGATAGAGTCGACACCGAGAGAACGTCTCAGCTTGCCCTTTCCTTTCCAGGAATATCAAAGCTATTTGCTCTGACTAATTACAGTGTAACGTGTGCCATAAAATTGTGTCAACTTCCCATTGGAAATAAATCATGTTTAAATTATTACAAAGTAAAACCCCCGCGGTTATGCGGGGATTGTGTTTTAAAAATCTCTTATTCTAAATCCATTTTTTCTGTCATATGTATGTCGAATCACCCCTTTCTTCGTGGCAATGATTACTTCAATCGGAATTTTCCAAAGACTGTACATTAGCTCCAGAGCGCCCCTGAGCATTTTTGGCTCAAAGACCTTGCCCTGATAAGTGTGGAGTAGCACAAGCCGTCCTTCAGTATCAGGTGTTTTTACAATACGAACTGGAAGATTGGGCGCGTATCCTAAACATTCAATGAATCTATCGCTGACTTTTTTCCATCCTCTTTCATCGGAAATATCAGTGATGCGAATCCGCTCTGCAACTAAATAAATTTCTTCGTGTTCGTCACCCGGCGCGGGACTCCAAGAAAAAAGACTGTTCTCTTGCGCAATTTTTTGATCGAGGAACCGCGCAACAAATGTCACATCGTGCATAGTATCGCGCGCATGAAATAATGCTTCCCTGCCGTAATTGCTGTCAATCGCCTCAAAAAGCACGGACCCTATTTGCTGTAAATTCAAACTTCCTGGTTTGGGAAATGCGACAGTCTCTTCATGCGCCTGCCTGCATTGCGCGAAAAGATCGTCTGATACACCCGCCGCCTCCACGATGCGCGTCGCAAAAAAAGAAGCGTATCCTGCCATCATTAACTTTGTTTCTATTCGCGGCAATAACCATTTCCATTCATCGTGCACAATGCGCAAAATATCTTTCTGCCAATTCTCCAGGACCGTACTTGCAAAAATTGTCTCTTCAAGCAAATCGCACGTCTTGTCCCCCCAAAGCGCGGAATGCGAGCATTGATAGCGCATTGCATGCGCTGCTGTCAAAACATGCTCCACTTTCTCATATCCTATAGCGTCGTCATTTCTATATTGGCTAATACGTTCTGAGTTTGTCCGCGACCTATCCCATACATCGTCTGGCACATTGAACCAAGCACGATTATGGCTTACAAAATCGTTCAGCGCAAGAAAGTATGCCAAAAAAAACAGCTGGCCCCCGAGAGAAAAATCATACGGCATAAACGCGCGAGGCTCTATGCCCATCGCCATCAAGTCACAAAAATAAATTCTCTTTCCGTGATGGAAAAAATCTGCATTTTTGCCAAACGACCAATGGCTATATTTGCGCGGCCCGCCGTTCATTGCTGCTACGGCTTCTTGCTGGCGTTTATTTACTATATATATAGTAGGATCGTTTGCCGGCACGCTCAAATTCATACCTATGGCAGCTTGCTTAAACTGCTCGTAATAATCTACGAGTATGTTATTGCTCATTACCACTTCTCCTCTTTTCGCAAAACTCAATCAATAGCGTAAATGCTTTGCCCGCGCCCTCATGATCTCCAAAGCGCGCTGCGACAATATTGCCTTGACCCCGAGAAGCCACATCTAGAAATTCTTTGATAGCGGTGAAAGAACCGGTCGGCGATTTGGTCTTTGGATCACGTATCGTCCCATCACCATCCACGCATACAAGCGAACTGGCAGCTCGCCCCATAAACGGATCGTAGTCCGAATAATTAGGGCCGATATGCCCCACTTCAAAATATCCCATAATATCGGTAACTAACGCCAGTCTTGCAATTGCTTCGCTTAGAATGGCTGGATTCTTATCTTCCTCTTCTTGTTTTTCGCCATCGCTTAAAATAAACACGAATTTATTCCATTCAATGCCGGAATATTCCTTTTCCAGAATATTTAATGCCATGTTAAGGCCACTGGAAATAATTGTCCCGCCGTTCGCAAAGCGATGGAAAAATTCCCATTCCGCTTTTTCGCCCGCATGGCGCTTGGCTTCTCTATCAAACGTAATAAAAACCAAATCGACGCGATCGTGTTCCATGCGAATTGCGCGAAGAAGATGCATGCAGAATACGCGAATAAGATTTAAGATTTCTTCTTTTCTCGTGCTATGTGAAGCGTCTCTCACAAAAATCACCACGGCATTGCTTTTATATTCCTCTCTGGATTCATGACGAATATAGCGCAGGTCTTCTTCGCTAAAATCATCGTCCCCATCGCCAATGCGCTCCATTCTTTTTTCAGATGTCTTGCGTTTGTGCAGCTGTGCTTGCGGACCGCGCATTCTCACGCCATAGGGACGACCTTTCGTACGAACTCGCAAGGCGCCTAAATTTGTTGTGCGCAAAAGAGGAAGATGGAATTGCTCAGCTATCGCATCAAGCAGTTGCTCAATCCGCACATTTTCCTCAAAAGCAACGCCTTCAGGATTTACACCCGCCCCCTGCGCCCCGTCAGTGAATTCTGGATCCATTTCATCATCGGGCCAGTGCGGAAAATCCATTTTCTCTGATTCTTGACCGGCTTCTGTAATAGGCACGCGTCCGAGTTCTTCTCCTCTACGAGCCGTCTTACTCTGGCCCACCCCAGAGCTCTGCTCGCCAAAACGTGAAGGCTTCTTTTTATTGCTGCTCGGACTTTGTGGCATCTCGCCTCGTTCATCGTTTCCGCCAGCAAATTCGCCGCTACCTTGTACCTGCTCTTGAGACTCCATAACCAAATCACTATACTCTTCTGCTTCATAACTCCACTCGTCGCCCGCATGATCCACGAACAACAAGCGCGATTCAGGAAGCGCAGGAACCTTGAGGGATATAATCCCGCCAGTCAAAATCCTGGTCAGCCCCACTTCATTTATTTCCATAAGCCTTGATGCGTTAGCGAATATACCGACCAACGCACGCGCTCGATGATCTTCTCTTTCATATGCTAACGGGTCTGGAGATTGCGCAATTGATATAACGCGCAAAGCCATTTCGTTCCTCCTTCAAAATTAGATCTAAAAAATTAGGATATTACTTTTTTCTGCATTTCCGTAGACGAGATACGTGTGAGTAAAAAAGGGTGCTCCGAGCACCCTTTTATTTTAGTTTATGCTAACGGCTCGCAGGCCTTCTTAAGATTCCATGCAAAACATACCGGGCAATATTTTGTTAATCCTTTTCGTGCCCGCAAAGTATTTTTCTGCTCGCGCGAAATTAAAGAACTTGAAAAAAACCAGGACATGATCTCGAGCACCCTGCTCATATTAGTTCTGTTATTTCCGTTGACGCGAGGGAGTCTATCCAACTCTTCACGCAATTCAACTGCTATGTCTTGCGCGCTTCGCATACGATTTACTTCCTTAAAAATTTCAGGAATAAAGCCTGTTTCTGTTAGATGGTTAATAAAAGATTCTCGCGCGCGCCTTTCAAATTCAACCGCGAGAAACCCATTAACAGCATCGCGCATACGAGTAAGCCATACACGCTCGTCGCCCTTTGTGCGCACAAGTCGATTGGTCAATGACTTTGTCAGTGATGCGCGCGCGTCATCAAGTGTAACACAAGTTGCCTGTTGCTCCTCGCCGCTCAGAACACCCGGCATTTCTACGCGGCTGAATGACGACTCCAGCGCCCTCTGCAAGAATCGCGTGGAAAAACCTTGGAACCCTTCGTCGGGGTGATTTGCCCTGCGCTCCGCAACACGTTCTTCAGAACCCTCTCCCCCATCACCATCAAGAAGTTTTAACAGCGCGAATACTTCATCAGGCTTCATTGGCACAGTTTTGTCAGATTTTACTTCTTCTTCAATGCGCGAGTATACCGCAACTGATGCTAAGAAGTCTTCTGTTTCTGGAGCACGATGCGCGCGAACAGAACGCTGGCGTAAAATTTTATCGTGAATTTTTCTATCTTCACTGACAGCCATTGCGTAACGCACGGGCTGAACAACCATTCTATCGAAAAGCGCTTCCTGATCAGGATTGCGGCTTTGCCTTTCAAACTCAGACAAATTGGAGTGTGCGATAATTACAAAATCTGAAGACATAGTGGTACGATATCCCGGGGAGGGGTACCGATCGTCTTCCGTGGCAATAAGCATAAGATGGAGAGCTTCTTGAGGAGCCTTAAACATCTCAATCCACTCAATGACTCCGCCGGTTCCTCTATTAAATGCGCCACTAAAATTCATAAGCCTGGCTGAACCTGCGTCATATTGACTCATTAAACGAATTTTCTCACTGCCAATAAGAATTTCGATACCCATTGTATTGGGGTCAAATGGCGGAATCTTTACAAGTCCTTGACCGCGCCGCGCGGAAATTCTTTTTGTTACAATCGGAGTATCTTCCCATTTATTCCCAAGCCCCGACAAATGTTCGCTACACACTGGGCATACGTCTTTTGTAGGATGAATGGCGTGACCAATCTCGCGCGAAATTTTCCCGCGGAGATGAAGCGGAATTGCCCAGAGCGGGGAATGATTAACGGGGCACTGCTCACTATCGGGCCATTGAATGACAAACATCGCGTCATCAACAATAAGCTGCTGAACAGCTTCTACAAAACGCGACTTGCCAACCCCGACTCCGCCCTTCAAAAAGAATATATTTCTGGAGGTAATACCACCCTGCGCCGCGTTACTCAAAAAAAGATAAAATTCGTTGAGCACTTCCTCAAAATCGAAAAAAGATTGCGCCAAATACGTAGGAATAATCAACTGGGAAAGCGGTCCTTCTTTAGAAAGACCGAGCGCTCGCGCGCGCCGCGGATTTGTTTCGTGACTTACGATAGTAAGCGCTGGCACGCCCTCGGGCAATCCCGGGGGATTAACGCACACACGTCTAAAAATCCTTTGAGCCGCATTATCAAATACCCATGGCTCGCTACTGCCAAGCTCAAGAAACCCTAATATTGACCCCCTCCAATCCTCCCATCTCGACTTTGCCGCCGCACGCTCCTTGCGGTCTTCATCAATAAGCTTTTTAAGCGACTGAATAATGGCGCCCATTTATCCTCCCATCTTTTCCACAAATCATGCCTTAGCATTTCTTGCTACAAGCGCACTAAAGCACAAGTTGTAAAAGTACGTGACTGGCTACATTATAGATAGAAACGATAATTATGCAATGGCTATATATTTTTTCAAGCTTACGCGTAAGGCATGCACATGTATCTAGACAAATAAATCAAGGCGTTATATAACTGCAAAAGTTACGTTTCTTAACAACAGACATCCAACACAATAGCAAGGAGGAAAATGTAGTGCGTCTACGTAGTGGACCTAGGATTCTAGCTCCAGAGGAACTTTACGGCCGATGCGATCCTGCAAAATTTGCAGATAACTCTAGCGCCAAAGGTCCTCCTGTCGGATTCATTGGTCAAGAAAACGCATGTGCGTCGTTAGAGTTCGGACTCACAGAGCTTACGGATGGCTACAATATCATGGTTATTAATCCCAACAGCGGAAGTCGGCGTTCGGTGTTGCGCGAAGTTGTGCGAGAAATTTTGAACACCCACTCCTTGCCTTATGAACTGCATGATTATTGCTACGTGCACAATTTTGCAACTCCGGAGCGCCCATCTCTAGTCATACTGCCCGCGGGGCGAGGCAAGACCTTCCACAGAGACGTATTGGGATTATTCCAAATGCTTTCGCGGCAAATCCCCGAAGTTATGTCTAGCTTTGTCACAATTCAAAGCACGCAGGCGATACAAGACGAATGCGAGGGGCAAATCACTAATCGAATAGCAGCGTTCAGTATGATAGCCGAACAATCCGGACTGACAGTATATCAACGCACCAATCCTCAAGATGGTCATGGAATAATTGAGCTAGTAGGCATTGAACCTGCAATAAATCCGGAAACCTTTGAGCCTGTTATGACTCAAGATGGGAGACCACAGTTTGTTCGCGTCAAACTGCTTGATTGGGTGTGGAATAGAAATCTTAGTGACGACCAACGCTCTTGGCGCCACCAAACGGCCACTCTTTGGGGTGCGCGATTTCAGGAATTGTCACGTCTAATTTCTTCTCTAAAACAACAGACGAGAAAAAAGATTGATCGCCATCACAAACAACTGATTAACAATATAGCGGAAAACTCGACAGAATCATCGTCCTTGCGATCGCTGCGCGAAAATTATCCGGAAGCAAGGGAATATCTTACAGCATTGCGACGATATATTTTTGCTCATATCAATGAGTTTATGAGCCAGGGAAAAGATGATGGGGAGGAAGATTCTTCTAGCCAAGTGATTCCGATTCCTTTCGTCGTAAATGTCTATGTGGAAAATGATCCTGCGCAAACGCAGACGCCTATAATTAAGCCAAGCGATTTTACCCCGGCAAAATTTATTGGCACATTCAACACAGGACGTATGCCGAATGGCATGCCTCACATGGACCATACTAAAATGACTGCCGGCGATGTGGCGCGAGCAAATGGCTGCGTACTCATTATAGATGATGCGCTGCTTAAAAGCTCAAGGGGCGCTGTGCTGTGGCGGTGGTTAATTAAAACGCTGCATAATAAAACAATTGAACCTGAAGATGATACGGCTGGCGCCAATGAACTGCTGGGAATATCCAGCAGCACTAACTTCCGCCCACAGCTAATCCCGCTACAAATAAAAGTTGTCTTTCTTGTTGATCGCCGCATATACTACGATGTGCTCGTAAAAAATGTGGCCGATCAATTAGATGACTGCTTCCGTGTGCAGGCAGAACTATCTGACACAGCGCCTCGAACAGACGATAATGAAATGAAGTACAAGGCGTTTATCGATGACTGCCAGAAAGCCGCGGGGCTGTTGCCGTTTGACGCAACGGCCATAGCGCAAATTGTCCAGTACAGCTCGCGAATGTCTGGCGATAAGGAAGATCTTGCGCTTGATATGCGCGAAGTGAAAGCAATCTGTCTTGAAGCAAATCGCGTGGCACTTGATGCCAAGGCAAGCATTGTTACCAGGGAGCATGTCCAGCAAGGCGCTCAGAGAAAGCGTAAAAGGACATCACTTGTACGAAATAAGATGTTTCAGCTTATCGAGCGAGATATGATAATCATTCACACCGAAGGCAAAGAAGTTGGACGAGGCAATGGCCTTGCTGTGTTCAACACCATTAATGATCAGTTTGGATTGCCTATGACCGTAACATCACGTAAATTCTATGGTTCCGGCTTTAGTGTGCTGTTCCTAGATAGCCAAGCAAAAGCTACGGGCAAATCTTTCGAAAAGGCTGCCGGCACAATCGAAACCCTGCTTAAGGCCCGCTACGGAGAGTATCGAAACTTTCCTATCGCCGTAAGTATCTCATTTGAGCAGAACTATGGCGGTATTGATGGCGACAGCGCTTCGGTTATCGAGTGGCTGGTTGCGGTTTCCGCTATCGGCAACATTCCCCTACGACAGGATATTGCCATCACCGGCTCTCTGGGCCAACACGGCCAAGTACAGCCCATTGGTGGTGTCAATGAAAAAATTGAAGGATTCTTCGATGTCTGCTCAAGCAGAGGACTAAATGGCCAGGTGGTGCTAATTCCAGAACACAATGTTCGGAACCTAGCTCTTCGTCATGATGTAGTTGAGGCATGCGCGCTGGGTAAATTCCACGTGATGGCCTACAGCACTCCGGAACAGGTGATGGAGTTTGCCAGTGGCATCTCGATGGAAGAAGTCGATAAGATGAGCAACGACGCGATTGAGCAAGCAATCGCCCGCGCCAAAGAACAGAAAGAGAAAGCGGGCACTACTGCTAAGGATGAAAAAACAGAACAATAGAATATCTAAGGGCTCTTCGTAAGAAGAGCCCCTTTTCATTCTACTAAATAGTGTGGACATCACACTCCCTACGATATATAAAGTCAGTATTGATGGCTGATAAGCATCATGGAATGATACAGGCTCTTTAACAATTCATTTTGGAAAGGGGGCGTGATATGACGCTAAAGAAACTTTCAGCCGATGACCTAATCGCCAAATGTAATCCTAAAAAATTTGCAAACAAAAAATATACGTCTGACCCGCTGATAGGATTTATCGGTCAAGAAAAAGCGTATCGAGCTTTAATTGATGGGCTAACTCAACCCGCCAACGGCTATAACATCATTGCCATAGATCCGGGCATAGGGCTACAGTCGGTAATCAAAGAGGTAATTGCGCAAATAATCAACGATTATTCCGTCACAATATCGCAAAAAGATTATTGTTACGTGCACAATTTTGACGATCCTCTAGCGCCAACATTGCTCACCTTTCGCGCCGGTACAGGCCAGCAATTCCGTGCTGATATTTTGAAACTTTACGAAACATTGCAGATCAAAATTCAGGAAGCCCTGGCGGCTGGCGACTATCACATGCAACTGCAGCTAATGGCGGAGGATGCAGAAGCGCGCGTTCAAAAAATTTGGGCAATTCTCAATAGAGAAATGGACGGCGATCGCCTTATTATGCATGACGTTGGCGACGGCCTTCATCTGTTTAATTTTGCAAGGCGCAAAAATTCTGATGAAATGCAGCTGATGCCGGCGGAACTTTGGATAAATGATGTCACTAATAGCATTAGCGATGAAGAACTTCAAAAACGCCGCGGCGCGCGCGCAAAATGGCAATCATCTATTTTCCGGGCAGCCAAAGAGGCGCAAGAGATTTCTCTTGCTCTGAAAAATGACGCTGCGGAAATGACAAAAATTATTGCCGTAAACACAATCAACAAATGCGTTGATCCTCTAATCGTTTCGTATCCGCAAGCCACGATGTTTATAGAAAAACTCGGGCAATTTGCTCTTAGTAAACTGCCTTTCTTTAGCGGACAGGCGTCTGCAAACGATCAAGGCGATCACGAGCATGATGGCAAAGAAGAGGGTGATGATGAGGAAGATGAAGCGAAAATTGCATTTTACGTAAACGTTTACGTCGAGAACAATCCGGACAGCAAAATGCCACTTATTGTCGAAGCGTCGCACATGACTTACGCCGATATATTCGGCGAACTTGACCGTGATAGCCGCCTTGGCACGTATTACACTGACCACTCCAAGCTTTCTGCCGGAGCGATTGCCGTAGCAAACGGCGGCGTGCTGTTTATTGACGGCAACCAATTTTTCACAAGCCAAAACGGACAGCAAATGTGGGATGCTCTGCGCCATACGCTAAAAACGCGCATGATTGAGCTCAAAGAACTGGCGGATGAAGATGGTATTCCTCTTCCGCACAAGCTTCGCCCTCAGCCAATTCCCTTTGAAGGAAAAGTTGTCCTACTGATAAGCCCCGCGATATACGAACTATTGCTTCATATATTTCCGTCTGATGTGCATTCTCTATTTTGTATATCTGCTTGGTTTTCTTCGACCGCTCCGAGAACAAAGATGAATGAATATAAATACGCGCAATTTGTTACATGTTGCCAGCAATCGGAAGGGCTTCTCGCGTTTACGCCGAGTGCTATTGCAAGGATTATTGAATACGGATCACGCCTTGCGGAAGATAAAGAAAAACTTTTTTTAAACATGAGCCCTGTTAAGGCGCTTGTTATTGAAGCTAGTACTGTGGCTCAAGATACCAACGCGCGAGAAGTAACTGCGAGCCATGTGGAACGCGCGATTTCCATTCAGCGCGAACGAGTATCTCTTATTCAAGATCGTGGACTTGAAAATATTGTTCAAGGCCAAATTATTATTCGCGTGAAGGGCAATGAAATAGGCAGAGGAAATGCTCTGGCGGTATTTGAAGAAGCTGGCGAAGAATTTGGTTTGCCAGTAACAATCACTGCTCTGCGCCACCCCAGCGAAGCATTCGCAATCTCAATTTTAGACGCTGATGCTGGCCAGACGGGTAAGGTGTTTAAGAAATCGGGCGGTATTATCACAAGCATCATTAAAAACTATTACGGCGCTAGCAGTGAAATTCTTTTTGATATCACAATATCATTTGAACAAACCTATGACGAAATTGACGGCGACAGCGCGTCTACCATTTTAATTTGCACTGCTCTTTCCGCCATTGGCAATATCCCGCTGCGGCAAGACGTTGCAATTACGGGCTCCGCAAACCAGTTAAGCGAAACCCAAGCAATTGGCGTAGTCAACCAAAAAATTGAAGGTTTTTTTGACACCTGCGTCGCGTTAGGCGCGCTAGCCGGCCAAACCGTTCTCATTCCCGAACATAATGTAAGAGATCTAATGGTCCGTAAAGATGTCGTTCTGGCGTGTGAAAAAGGCGCTTTCAACGTCTATTCTTACTCAACGTGGCGCGAGGCAATGGAATTCATAACGGGCCTTTCTATGGCGGAGGTTGACCAGCGCGTCAGGGCCGAAATCTCTAAGGCAAAACGCCGCGAACAACGCTCTGAAGCAAAGAAAAAGAAAAAGAAAACTGCCAGAAAAATAACTACTGATAAATAATGTAAAAGCCCCCGCCCTGAACTGACCCCAAAGTGGACACTTTCAGTGTCTACTTTGAAGGATACGGTTCGGGACGAGGGCTTATTTTTTCATACGCTCATTCTTTCGATTGATTTTTTGCGTAGAGAAAATTTAGCATGCAATGATTCTGCAATAATCGTTATCCCCCAACTCTTCGTGAACCTTCATGTGAGTTTTCACAACGTAATCCTGAAAAGCTTCTTCGATATCTTCATCGTCTAGGCGTTGCGATGCCGCAAAACACATATCTATATAAAACCATTGCCAACATTCTTCGCACGATTTGATATGATCAGTAGCATTTTGCCTGTCGTTTTGATTAATAGAATCTACGCTCTTTTTCTCGAATGTATGTATTTTCTTGACTAAAGATCTTGCATCCTCGCACTTCATGGTTCTTGCCTCCCTAATCTATATGCTTATTATTAGTAAAGAACCGCTTAACTTACGAAACAAAGTAGCCCTAAGGAGAATCGAACTCCTGTTGCCAGGATGAAAACCTGACGTCCTAACCACTAGACGATAGGGCCAAAAAAGCGAGGGCTCACAGCTTTTTTGGGCCTGCAAAAAGCAGGCGGGGTAGTCAAATGCCAACAGTTTTTTGTCCGAGCCTATGGCGAGTAGTACAAGGCATTTGACGGTACCTTAGCGTTGAGTGAGTATCATTTATTATAAAATCTCTGCGACCTAAATTGCGCAGACACTAACTATCATGCCAAAAAAATTGAAAAATGACAAGCTTTGCGGTATAATGCTGCCGACTACATTATGAAAATTATTCTGGCCATAGAAACATCCTGCGATGAAACTGGAATAGCCGTCGTTCAGGGCTCGGGTAGAACCAAGCCCGTTATTAAAGTCCTCGCGGATGTTATTGCTTCCCAAATTGCAATTCACAAAAAGTACGGCGGGGTCGTGCCGCATCTTGCCGCGCGCGAACACCAGCGCAATTTAATTCCCGCATTGCACAAAGCATTACGGGAAGCTAAATTGCTAAATTCAAAAATCAAAACGCAAAATGCAAAACTACAATTCAAAATTAGAAATGTACGGGCCGCGGAAGCAATTCTCGCTCGGGAACCAGAACTGGCAAAAAAATTTTTATCTACCATTGTCAGCGAGCCCATACCACAAATTGACTATATTGCCGTAACAAAGGGTCCGGGATTGTCGCCAGCACTTTGGACGGGCATAAATTTTGCAAAAGCGCTTGCGCTGCTTTGGCATAAGCCGCTTCTTGGAATTGACCACATGGAGGGACATCTCTCCGCTAATTTCATAAATGAAATTAGCGGAATTTCCAATTTCCAATTTCCAATTTCCAAAACCTCCTTCCCTATTCTTTGTTTAACTGTTTCCGGTGGACACACTCAACTAGTGCTCGCGCGCGACTGGGCTCAGTTTGAATTGCTCGGCGAAACTGTTGATGATGCCGCTGGTGAAGCTTTTGATAAAGTCGCGCGCATGCTGGAGCTTTCCTATCCTGGCGGACCGGAAATCAGCAAGCTCGCAAAAAATGGAAATCCTAAAGCATTTCCATTTCCCCGCCCGATGCTTAGCATGAAAAATTACCTCTTTAGTTTTTCCGGACTTAAAACTGCTGTGCTTTACACTTTGAAAAAAATTGAAAAAATTACACCAGAAATAAAACAGGATATCGCGGCATCCTTCCAGCAAGCTATCGTTGACGTGCTTGTAAAGAAAACTATCAGCGCCGCCAAAGAATATAACGCAAAAACAATTATGCTAGCCGGAGGCGTTGCCGCGAATCAAGAACTCAGAAATAAACTACGCCAAGCAATAGAACAAAATCTCCCGAATACGATATATAAAATACCAAATACTAATCTATGCACCGACAACGGCGCAATGATCGGCGCTGCGGCATACATTCGCCTCGCCACGCAGAAGCTTTATGCGAAGGCAGGCCTTGCGCAAAAAGATTTTGACGTCCGCCCTATTGAAGCCGAGCCGGCTCGGCTAATTACGGATAATTAAAAGACCTGTCGGGATGACAGGTCTAAATACATGATACTTATTATCTACTAGTCTTTTTGCTTCCCGTATCTTCCTCAATCGTCGGGCAAAATGGATTATTCACGCCATCCTTTAGCGCGCTGAGGGGCGTGTGCTCTATAACAAAGGATGGCGCTTTGAATGCTAGCCAAGTGCAACCTATTAAAGTCGCGACAGCTGCCGCGATAGCAGCGCCTACCAAAATGGCTCCTCCGATAAAATCAAAATACTGCCAGATACCTACAAGGCGAATCGGCTCGAGCACCAATACAATAATCGCAAAGATTGCCCAGGTAGCAAGGTGTAAAAACAATACGGCTTTCGCAAATCGCGGCATAATTTCACGAGCATTTCCGATAATGTAAGACTGTAATATTGCCAGTATAACCAACCACATTATTGCGAGCGTGACATTGCCGCTGTTATCATTCTCAAAAATATTACCCCAGAGCGTAGGGTCGATGAAGAAAATAACAGCGACATAAACTAGAGAGCCCCAAATCAGAAACATAAAAATCCACAATGTCGCTACAAATCCCACCTTCCATGTCGCCGGGCAGATAGAAATCTTTCTATGGTCTTCCCTATAGCCTCCGTAAGAATATCCCAGAAGAACATTCATGTATCGGTATAATCCAGTTGTCCATAAATTGTCGTCTCTTGCAAAAAACGTATTGGCAAGTTGCACTGAAGATCCAACGAATAAAGGCAAACAGAAGAATACTCTGACGGTCCATACTACGGTCCACCAGAACCAACTTTCTTGCACCGAGATACTATTCATCCACATCGCCGTACCCAGAGCTACTAACATAGCAACGACCCAAAGCGCGCGAAGCTTATTCAACTTATCCATCTTAACGCTCCTTTCCTTGTTAAAAAACTTTCCTCTTTCCCTAGATTTCCATAACAGAAACATTCTGTCAACACCCCGTTAGAGATAAATGTAGCACTGGGTTGATTGATGAGAATAAAAATCAACTATATTCAATATTTTAGATTGTTTTAGCCATAAATCTCTAACGGGGTCAAGCTTCACCGATTCTTTTTTCTCTGCCATAATACAGACATTATGAAAACCAAAAAAGAATTACCTAAAAGTTATGAACATCTAATAAGTGAGCCGAAAATCTATGCTCTTTGGGAAAAGAGCGGCTTTTTTGACCCCACTTCGCCTCGCTACACTCGGCTTCGCGGGGCAAGTCCCTCAAAAAAATACGGAAAAAATGAAACATTTTCTATCATCATGCCGCCGACGAATGCCAACGACCCTCTACACATTGGACATGCTATGGGTATGACTACACAGGATATTATGATTCGCTACAACCGCATGCAGGGCAAAAAAACTTTGTGGCTGCCAGGCATGGATCACGCGGGATTTGAAACGCAGGTTGTTTATGAAAAGAAACTTGCAAAGCTTGGCCGCTCGCGCTTTGATATGACGCGCGAACAATTTTACCAAGAAGTTTGGGATTACACACAAAAAAATAGCGAAACTATCCGCGGACAGATAAAAAAACTTGGCGCCTCTTGCGATTGGTCTCGCGAAACATTTACGCTAGATAAAAATGTAATACAAACAGTATACGATACCTTTAAAAAAATGACTGATGAGGGTTTAATTTATCGCGCAGAAAGATTGGTGAACTATTGCACCAAACACCGCACGGCTTTTTCCGAACTTGAAATTGTGCACGAGGAGCGCAAAGACCCTCTCTACTATATTAAATACGGTCCGATCACCCTTGCCACCGTACGCCCTGAAACAAAATTCGGCGACACTGCTATTGCTGTGCATCCAAAAGACAAACGCTACCAACAATATATAGGAAAGAAGATTGAAATTGAGACATTGCTCGGCAAAAAAATGATTAAGATTATTGCCGACGAAGTAGTTGACTCGGAATTTGGAACGGGTGCTGTAAAAGTAACGCCGGCGCACGACCAAACCGACTTTGAAATTTGGCAGAGGCACAAAGACGAAATCCCCGGCCCTATTAAAGTTATAGGACAAGACGGCAAGCTAACTGAAGTTGCGGGCCCATACGCCGGAATGAAAGTTGAGGAAGCGCGCCAAAAAGTTGTAGAAGATATGCAACAAGCGGGACTGCTAGAAAAAATTGACGATACATACGAGCATACCGTGAGCTTGTGCTACAAATGCAATACCGTGCTTGAGCCAATGCTAATGAAGCAATGGTTTGTGCGCATGCAAACACTAGCGCAACCAGCCATAAAAGCCGCGCAAAAAAAAGAAGTGGTTTTTGTGCCGGCTAATCAAGGAAAAATTTACCTGCATTGGCTGCGCAATATAAAAGACTGGAACATCTCTCGCCAAAATTGGTGGGGCATTGCAATACCCGCATGGAAGTGCACCGCTTGTTCAACGCCAGAAAAGGAAGTTTGGACTGTTACTAACGGCAAAGAGCCAAAAGCATGCCTGCAGTGTAAAAAATTAACCGATCTTGCGCGCGATCCTGATGTGTTTGATACATGGTTTTCTTCCGGCCAATGGCCGTATGCCACTTTGGGTTATCCGAATGGCAAGGATTTCAAAACATTCTATCCAACATCTATAATGGAGACGGGCTATGATATTTTGTTTTTCTGGGTGGCGCGCATGATAATGCTTGGCATATATCGCACTGGCAAAGTTCCGTTTAAGACTGTATATTTGCACGGCCTTGTACGCGATAAAGATCGCCAAAAAATGTCTAAGTCCAAAGGCAATGTTATTGACCCGCTTGGAATTGTAGAAATCTATGGCGCCGATGCGCTACGTATGGCACTAATAGTAGGCAATCTGCCCGGACGTGATCCAATAATTTCTGAAGACAAAATCCGCGGCTACCGCAATTTCTCTACAAAACTGTGGAATATCACGCGATTTATTTTAATGAACTGCCAAGATTATTCGCCTGCTAAAAAAATTACACTCACTCCAGCTGACAAAAAAATCATAAAAGAGTTTGACCGCGTGCGCGTTAAAGTAACCAAGAATATGGACGCGCTGAAGTTTTCGCATGCAGCGGAAATGCTGTACCATTATTCATGGCACGCGTTTGCTGATAAAATCATAGAAGCATCAAAGCCATTACTACAGGAAAGTGCTGACGCAAAAAAACGCGCAGCGCGCCAGCATGTTTTGATCACGACCCTAGCTGACACATTAAAACTCTTGCACCCGTTCATGCCATTTATCACCGAAGAACTCTACGGTTCCCTGCCGCTTAAAAAACACGGATTGCTAATGGTGGAAAAATGGCCGGAGTAACTTTGAATCATGAATTGTGAATAATGAATCATGAATACTATGATTGATTCACTACTGCAATCCACTATTCATGATTCGTGATTCATTATTCAATTTACGTCATGCTCGCAGACAT
Organism: Candidatus Spechtbacteria bacterium; assembly: GCA_016188605.1. Lineage (NCBI taxonomy): Bacteria > Candidatus Spechtiibacteriota > Candidatus Spechtiibacteriota bacterium. The sequence continues at coordinate 35,817 of JACPHP010000003.1, forward strand.
TCAAATTTTCGCCTGCTCTCCCGGATGTTTGGGAATTTTCGCTCTATCGTTTATACCAAGCCTAATTTGGCTAGCTTTTTTTTGGGTACAAGATAAAAACCCGGAGCCGAAACGTATTATTCTGCGCGTTTTTTTATGGGGTTTCCTTATTGCAATTCCAGTTATTGTCATTGAAAATATGCTGCAATATTATGCATACCCCCTATTTACGGCAACTGGTACCGCGTGGCTATACGGTTTTCTAGGAATTGCATTAATTGAAGAAACGGCAAAATATCTCACCGTGCGCTATAAGGCCGTGCCACTGCGCGTTTTTGACGAGCCGCAAGATGCCATAATTTATATGATTACTGTCGCGCTAGGCTTTGCGGCAATTGAAAATTTCTTTTACGCGTTCAGCGCGTACAATCTCGGTTTTTCCGCATCTATGGCTTCACTTGCGGGAAGATTTATCACATCAACACTGCTTCATGTTGTCAGCTCCGGAATCCTTGGCTACTTTCTTGCGCGAATATATTTTCTTGAACAAGAAAAAAATTCTCTTGCGATATTGCTAACAGGTCTAATGTTTTCCACAGTGTTGCATGGTTTGTACAACTATTTTATAATTCAGACAGGAGGATATATGATATTATCTGTTATTCCTGTTATGCCCGTGGCTCTCCTTCTTACAAGTAGCGTATTTCTCCTATTTCTTTATTGGCATTTACGTACATTTTCTTATCAATAATTTTTTTTCACCGCTTGGTGAATATAAATATGACTAAATCTTTTTTTGAAAAACTTGCGAGCTCCCTCAGGATGGAAGAAGCTAAAGAAGAAACGGCGCAATACGACGAAGAACAGGTTACCGCAGCGGAAGAAAATGCGGAAATACCTATGGAAGAAATGACCGATTCGGAAACAAATCCCGGGTCTGAAGAAACGGGTACAGAACCGGAAACTGTGCCTTATCCCGGCGAAGAAGAGGATGATAGGGCCAAGGAAGAGATGACGGACGACGAAGAAAACGAAGGAGGAGAGGACGAGGAAGAGAACGACCTGGAGGGTTCGTATACCGCCGTTACGCAAGAACCAAAGAAATACGAAACACAACTTGCGGCCGCACGATCAAAAACTACAACACGCCATCGTCGCGTTGCGCACAAACATATCACATTGCCCCGCGTACAAGAAACAGAGGATATGATGGATGAAGATATGGAAGGACAACTTGCAATTGATGTGTACCACACAGAAGATGATATTATCATCAAGTCCACAATCGCAGGCGTTGATCCGGAAGATTTGGATATAAACATCGCGGGTGACACTGTAACCATTCACGGCGAAAGAAAAAAAGATCATGAGATTTCCAATGAGAGCTATTACTACCAAGAATGCTACTGGGGTAGCTTCTCTCGTTCTATAGTATTGCCGGTTGAAGTAGATGGGGACAAAGCAGAGGCAGGATTTCAAAATGGTATTCTCACCATTCGCTTACCAAAAGTTGCAAAGAATAAATTAAAAAAAATCCGCGTGACGAAGAGATAGAAAATCATAAACCTTCCTTTTTTTCGTCATTGCAAGTAGCAGCAAAGCAATCCCGTCTACTCTATATACTACATACGAGATTGCTATGCCCCGCTACTACGAGTCTCGCGATGACAAAAATAAAATCTCCGAATATGAGCGCGCCAAAAAAAATTAATTTCCATCACGTAAAAATTTTTACTCCAACACTGCTCCTAATTGGGGCAGTGTTTTCGGTTGGCTTAGTTGCAATGAATTCTAATGTGGTTGTACGAGGCGTGCGCCTAGCGAGCGAGTCGGTCGGTAATCTTTCATACACGGCTTTATCGCAAAAAATTCGTGCCAATGTATATACTTTTGAAAACACGCCTGTCGTGCTTATTCTTCCTGACGGTACGCACTACAAAGACGCGACTCCCTTGCTGCTGGGTGTGAGAATAGACGCGGACGCAACACAAGCCGCGGTTTTTTCCGCCGGACGCACTACGTCTTTTCTTGGTGATATCTCGCAACAATTTCGTTTGTTTATAATCGGAACTGATGTTAAATATCAAGGAACTATTGATGAAGCGGTAATGAAAAATTATTTATACAATCATGTCTCGCAATTCTACAAACCGGCGCGGGATGCCACAATTTACTATGACGATCTCTCGCATTCATTTGTCGTTCAAGGCGAAGCAGCTGGAAATGTAATAAATACCACTATGTTAATGACCGACCTTTCCCGTCGCATGGCGACGCTTTCTGCTTCACCAATTGCTACTTTTATGCGCGTGGATAAGCCGATGATATTACAACCTTCGGCGCAAAACGCCAAAGAACAAGCAATCAATATCATTTCACGCAATCCCCTCCGCCTATCCTATGAAGACGGGGAATGGAACGTACAAGCAGATGACCTCGCTTCATGGCTCGCTTTCATGCCAAACCCCATAGACCCCAAAACTCTTGAGATAACAGTAGACCAGCAGAAAGTCAGCGAATATCTCATTCAGCTTGCGCCTGGAATTAACATTACGCCAGTTGACGCCGTTTTCACCGAAGAAAATGACCGCGTTAAAGAATTTAAGCTTTCCACGCAAGGGCGCGAACTAAATGTTGAAAAAAGCGCGCAAAAGATTGCGGAAGAAATTATTCATAATTCTACATTACCGGTCACTCTTGTTGTTGATTCTAAAGATGCCAATATTACGAGCGAAAAGATAAATGACTTGCGCATTACATCGTTAATTTCCTCTGGCACCACTGATTTTGCCGGCTCTCCCAAAAATCGCGTTCATAATATTCAAACCGGCGCCGCTAGATTCCAAGGAACGCTAGTCGCTCCCGGAGAGGAATTCTCTTTTAATACCATACTTGGCGAAGTCGATGCTGATACCAGCTATTTACCAGAACTTGTTATTAAAAAGGATAAAACCGTTCCTGAATACGGCGGTGGAATATGCCAAATATCCACCACCCTTTTTCGCGCGGCCGTATACGCCGGATTTGAAATAACCGAACGATACAGCCACGCTTACCCAGTAAAATATTACGGCACCCCTGGATTTGACGCCACCATTTATCCGCCACACCCAGATTTGCGCTTCAAAAATAATACGCCGGGATATGTTCTTATACAGCAAAACATTGAAAAGACAAAAATAACTTTTGATATATATGGCATGGATGATGGCCGAAAAACAAAGGTAGACGGTCCCGTTATTCTGTCGAAAAACGAAGAAGATGATTCTATGAAAACATTGTTAACACAAACTGTCGTCGATAAAGATGGAAAAATAATGTTCACTAAAAAATTCTACTCAAACTACAAATCACCGGAACTGTACCCCGTAAATAGAAATCCATACGAATAGTTAGTTTGAAGTTTAAATTTTATGCGCTCTAAACTTGAAAACCCCGCCAATTGGCGGGGTTTTCAATATTTGTGCCGAGGGGGGGAGTTGCCCACAAATAAATTTCCTAACGGAAATTTTTCGCGGGCCGCTCCTCGCGGCGCTAGCCTTCCGCTCTAAGCGGAAACTAGCGCATCGCTGCGGCCTTCAACTCCCGACGCACGCAAAGCAGTTTGCGTGCTCCCTCGGCACACTAATAAATTATCCAAATTGTATATGTGCCGAGGGGGGGAGTTGAACCCCCAAGCCCTTGCGAGCACTAGCTCCTAAAGCTAGCGTGTCTGCCAATTTCACCACCTCGGCATAGATACATTCTATACAATATGACATATCACGTCGCCATTGACAATACCGTAAATCAATGTATTATTTACTAACGCACATTGCCAACTAAATAGCAAGGGGGGAAATTCTGTGAAGCGAGTGGTGGTACTGGTATACGCTGCTATTCTAGCAGCGTTCGGCACAGCTTTAAAATTTGCGCGACAACTATCTAATGCAAGGAGGTATCCCATGAATTATTTCCACGAAGAGCGTGATAGCGGACATTCGCGCGATTCCTATCGTGCGAATGTCAAAAGTCGAATCACGAATTTACTAGATAATAAATTTTTTAAAAGCGCCGAATATGCGGCAGTATTTCTAGTATGGCCGATGCTAATCTATGCCTTCGTTCATATAATTGGAGGCAACCCAACCTCCAACGATGCTGCGTGGCGCATTCTCAACTCTTGGTGGAATATCGGCGGCATAATTATAGCCGCTATTGTTTCACTAATTATTCTGGGAATTTTTTTGCGCGGCACGGAAGTATCTCCGACATTTGAAAAAATATCTGTCAGGGCTATGCTTGCTCTGATTGTATGGACAGCGGCAGTGCCGTTCTTTTGGGAATGGGTGCCCTCGCTTAGCAATACTCCGCTCCTGCGGCTGGCGGTAATCGCTCTGATTTCTGCAGGACTGATGATCTCCGCGCATTGGATCGCTAGCGCATTTTCGCCAGTGTGGAAAATGCACGCAAGGGGCTGGCTATTTGCAGTCATCGCAGTCGCGCTCGTCTCGGTGCTATGGCAATTCATACCAACGCCCGAAAAAGCGCCTCCGCTGATTCCCGAATCGGTATCAAGCTGGGTAAGCCAGCTAGGCAAGGAACAACCGCGCGTTACAGTAGCTACTGCTTCGCCACCTGTCCGTCCTGCGTACAGCCCTCCGGCAACTGCGCCGAACGCATCGTTATCAAAATATCAGCCCGGATTTTCTGGTGTTGAGAATGACGGAGATATTACTACAGTCTACCTCAATGGCACTGAAGAACAGGGCCTTCAAGCGGCAATGGTACAGCCAGGAGAGAAGTATGAGGTGCGGTTAAAAAAGAATGGCGGTAATATAAGCTCATTTGATCCCGTAACAAAAAAATATAACGAGGAATCTCTGCATGGCATACTAGACGGATACGTTTACAAAAACGCCAGTCCCAAATGCCCAAGCGTTGACTGGTCTAGCAACTTCCGCTATTCAAAGGTTGAGGGCATCAAGCCGAACGCCACTCTTGTTGTCCTTGGAATCGGTTCTACGAACGAGACGGTTGCACAATTTGCAGATAATAAATACATAATGTCGGTACAGAATAGCGCCAACATCGCTCGGTCGCTCTCGCTGTATTATCATTCCGCGACATACTACTGGCTAGACCAGAAAGACGGCGTGTTCTTTCCGTCGCAAGAGCTAGCGTCTTGCCTTGGAAGGCCTGTGGTGGTATGGAAAAACGGATGGCAAGACCAAGGCAAGACGTCTCAAATATTTGAAATAAGGAAATTGCAATAATTTAAATCCCCTGTCCCGCAACCGCGGAACAGGGGATTTTACTTTCTCAGAATTGTTCTTTCTCTCTTAGCTAGAGAATATTATTTCGTACCCAAAAATCCAATTATCAAACTCGGAAGAAGTCTTGCGACAACCGCAAGAACAATTCCAAACACCGCGTAAAGAAGTAGATTCTTTGCCCTAGTAATGTTGTTGGGTTGCTGACCTGCTGTAAGGAACAAAAATGCGGCGTACAGAATTATAACAACGGAGAGTGTGCCTATAATAAGAAATAGGATGTTAAAAATCTGCCTTATTAAAGAGAAGGTGCAAAGAACACCAAACCCAGACATTACTAATCCCCTAGATGTTTTAGGAGTTAATAAATCGTTATTATCAAGTTGCGAATTTATCGCATCGGTAGATTCTGCTGGAAGAACGGTGTCCGCTGGCAATAACGCTTGGTTTGTGCTTACAGGATCCTGAAACTTAGACCCAATCAGAGTATTAACGTCTGCCGCATCTAGATCCGCGCGGACCGTACATTTTGATGCCGATGAAATTGGATTTGCAGCATAAATGAATGTAGTAGGTATCACCCCTACTGTAATCATCAATATAAGGGTTACAATGTTTCTTTGAATAAATTTTCTTCTCATAACTAGAAATGCTACCTACCTGACGTAAATTTTACACCTTATTTCGTACCCAAAAATCCAATTATCAAGCTCGGAAGAAGTCTCGCGACAACCGCAAGAATAATTCCAACCACCGCGTAAAGAAGTAGGTTCTTTGCTGTCACGAGGTTAGTAGGAGTCTGACCTGCTGTAAGGAACAAAAATGCGGCGTACAGAATTATAACAACAGAGAGTGTGCCGACAACAAGAAATAGGATGTTAAATATTTGTTGCACCAAAGCAAAGGTGCAGAGAACGCCAAATCCAGATCTTATCGCATCATTAACAACGTTTCCCGCGGCAATACCACTCGGCAAAACCGTCCCCGGGGCAATAAGAGCGCCCCCTCCTCCTACTAGCGTATTAACATCTACTGCTGAAATCTCTGACCGTACAACGCATTCATTTGCCTGTACAATAGGATTGGCCGCATATGCCAGAGGCGCTAAAAACGTCAATACGATAAATAATGACGCAATATATACAAGGCTCTTTTTAATTATTTTTTGCATAAAATAAATTAAATAATAAATTTTAGTAATAATTATAACAGTGACCTTTTTTTAATAAATAGACTAAATACCGGCAATGGCGTATCTTAAAATTGATACTATTATTTTCGCCAATACGATTACAGTAAACCCAATGAGCGCCCATTTTAATACTTCCTTTGCTGTTCTTAGTTGAGTGGCGTTCCCGCCAGAAATCATAAATAGAAATGCTGCGTACACAATAATGATAAGCAATACGGGACCGGCAAAAACTATAATAGTATCAAGTACTCTGTCCAACAAAGCTGTAAACGTATCCGAATCAATCGGGTTTTGAATTTGAATCGGTCCGGGATCAGCTGCCAACGCAAAAGGAACAAACCCTGTTACCAGTATAGCACTAGCCAAAAAAAAGAACATTGTGGATAAGATATTACGTTGCATGATGTGATTCTTACATTTTACTATTAAGTATCGAGGCGAAATTATATAACAATAATGAATAATGAATTGTGAATCATGAGTTGCGCATTGCCTACTATTCCTATTCATTATTCACAATTCATGATTCATAATTCAAAGTAATCACTGCACCACCCCTCTCCGCACTTTCTGAAAAATTGCTGATATATCATTTTGCGCCTTGCCCAACGCATCTGCTGGCGCTGTCGCGCCGGATGCCACGGAATCAATCATTGTTATCAACGCATTCTCCGTTGAAACATTATCGCCCATGTACCACGAACGCGCTATGAGGGTTTGGTCAACAAAGGGCTTTAGTAAATCAGAGGCATTTTTATCCTGCCAAGCAATTAACGATTTCAACGCCGTCGGACGTTGTACTTTCGTCAAATATTCTTTCTCATTCTCCTCCCGCGCTAGGAACAATATAAACTGCCACGCGGCGTCGCTGTGCTTTGAATTTTTGGAAACAGTAAGCCCCCAATAATTTGCGAATGCCGCCTTCTGACGCTGATCGCTCGGCTGTGGAATGGGCGCTACGGCAAAATCAAGATAGCGATTCTTCTGTTGAATCGTCGGTATCATATAGGAATAATTAATCATCATTGCCGCGTCTCCGGCTACAAAAGCGTCCACTGAATAATGCATATCCGGGCTCCATGAATAAACCTCGCTTTTTTTATCCGCAAAAGAAGTATAGAACTCAAGCGCTTGCAAACCCGGATCAAAACGCTTACCCTGCGCGTCGTACACGGGGTCGGCAAAAGTTGGTTTGGTTTGCGCGTCATCAGTCATGCGCGTACCGGTCTGAAGCATCAACATTGCAAGTATATCGGTTGAACGATTTATATTTTTACCAGTACCCATGACTACACCAGCTAAATCAACGTTGCCAGAAGCGTTGTACTTGGTAAGTTTCTTTACGTACGTTACAAAATCATCCCATGTTTTGGGCGGGTCTATTAAAGTGTTGTTATGGAAATACGTGCGGTTATAATAAAGCGCGAGCGTATCAACAAAAAGCGGAATGGCATATACCCGCGGAGGGGAGATTTGGTTTGCGCCAGTTTGCGCGGCAAAGTCATAGCGCACAACATCGGGATAGCGGTTTTGAAAATCGTCAAACGAAAGCTGTGAAGACGGCGCCGGCTCAATATTTTTTTGCTCAAGCGGCAGCCATGTATTGTGTATTGCAAAAATGTCCGGCCCGTTCCCCTGCATAAACGCTTGCTTTAAATCGGCACGATATGTGTCATATTCTTTCTTGCGATAGGCAACGCTAATATTAGGATATTGCTGATTGAACTTTGCAATCAAAGAAGCGTATACATCACTATCTTCAAATACATTCCAGAAGTCCAGATTCACCACTTCTTGCTGAACCGGTGGCGCCACGCATTTACTTAGTCCGGGAATAAAGCAAAACCAAAGCCCCGCGCCAAGCGCGATGGTGAGAATAACTACTGCGCCTATGATGAGTTGGTTGCGCTGATAAGGCTCCATAGACTACTTTGAATAGTGAATCATGAATTGTGAATAGAGAATGACTGGTTACTAAAGTGCATGATTCGTGATTCACTATTCATGATTCATTGTTGTAAGATTAATTACCAGAGATCTCTCGCGCTACGCTCGAGATGACACAAATATTATATACCAAATACCAACCCATAGTGGTGGCTTCCGGCGGCAAATTCTTTTTCCAACACAAAACCTTCCTTCTCTGCTAGAGTCACAAAATCTTCACGAGATAACCTGGCCTTGGTTTGCGGACCCCAGGGCGCTTCCGCTCTCCATTCTATTATAACAAGTTTACCTTTCTTTTTTAATACACGCTTTGCTTCACGAATAATTGCACCCTTGTCTTTAACCTGAAAAAGCACGCTGGTGCAAAAAACAATATCAACCAATTTCTCCGGCAAAGTTGACCCTTTCTCGCGCTCAAGATCGCCGCGAATTGCTTGTACTTGAGTTAAACCATATAGTTTGGCCCGACTGCGCACGGATTCTATAGGACCCTTTTGAATATCTATGGCATACACAGCTCCTTGCGCCCCAACCTTACGCGCGATTAAAATCGCAAAATGCCCAGCGCCACACCCAAAGTCCGCAACCGCCATACCCTCTTTTATGCCTAGCTTATCTAGCAGGGATTGAGGATCGAGAAAGTTCATGTTTCCAGCCGTTATTTCAGTATGTATTTTTGCCTTAGGTTCGAGAGACATACACTAACTTTGAATAGTGAATCATGAATTGTGAATAGAGAATGACTGGTTACTAAAGTGCATGATTCGTGATTCACTATTCATGATTCATTGTTGTAAGATTAATTACCAGAGATCTCTCGCGCTGCGCTCGAGATGACACATATGGCTCTACTTCTTACACTACCAGCGCAGATGCCACCTTATCCCCACTTTCAAGCCTCATAATGCGCACGCCTTGCGTAACACGACCGAGATGTGGAATATTCTTCAGACCAACACGAATGACATTGCCGCGCTCGGAAACAACTATTAATTCGTCCTCTTCTTCCTTAAGTATTTGCGCGCTAACAAGCGCGCCTGTTTTTGCAGTAATATTTGCCGCTTTAATGCCAAACCCGCCTCTATGCTGAACCTTAAATGAACCAATAGCAGTTCGCTTGCCGTATCCATTCTCCATGATAACAAGAATGTCTTGCTTCTTATCGCTCGCGCCAATCATGCCCATGCCTATTATTTCGTCGTTTTGCTTTACGTGCAAACCATGTACTCCCCCCGCGGCGCGACCCATCGAACGAATATCAGATTCTTTAAAACGAATACTCTGACCCTGTTTTGTTACCAGCATAATATCGTCTTTGCCTGTGGAGATTGCCACCCACTGCAAGATATCATTACCCTTCAAATGCAAGGCAATGAGTCCGTTGCGACGAACATTCTGGAAATCTTCGATCTCTGTCTTTTTGATTATACCACCACGCGTAACCATAACCAAAAATTTTGCTTCTTTAGGATTACGGTCAAGTGGGATAACGGCAGTTACGGTTTCGTTGGCAGTCAAATCCAAAAAGTTAACTAGCGCTTTGCCTCGCGCAATGCGCGTGGATCGCGGTATTTCATATGCCAGCGTTTGGAATACGCGACCCGTGGAAGTGAAAAACAAAATCCTGTCGTGCGTTGACGCGGACAAGAAATGCTCCACTAAATCTTCGCCCTTACGTTCAATGCCAAGAATACCCTTGCCGCCGCGATGCTGCTGCTTATAAACCGTTGGCTGTACGCGCTTAATGTAGCCGTCTTTAGTGATGGTGATAATAGTTTCCTCTTTTGGAATTAAATCCTCTTCTTTGAATTCTCCAAGAGCCGCGGCATGGACTTTCGTTTTGCGCGTCCCGCCGTAAAGCGTTTTAAGATCACTAAGCTCTTCTTTGATTTTTACCCACATGCGCTTTGGCTCGTCGAGAAGCAACGTCCATTCCGCGATAAAGCGCTTTTTCTCCTTCAATTCTTCTTCAATCTTTTTGCGCTCAAGATTAGCCAGGTTCTGCAAACGCATATCCAAAATCGCGCCGGCCTGAATGTCGGTAAAATCAAATTTCTTTTTCAAATTGTTATGCGCGTCGGCGCGGTCTTGCGACGCGCGGATAGTTTTAATAACCTCGTCAATGTGGTCAAGCGCTTTTTTCAAGCCCTCCAAGATATGCGCCCTCTCTTTAGCGCGCGCGATATCAAATTCCGTGCGCCTGCGCACAACTTCATGCTTATGCGCAAGATAATGCTCGAGAACCTCTTTCAACGAAAGCACTCTCGGCTCGATACCATTAACAAGCGCCAGCATGTTGAGGTGGAATGTCCTTTGCAGTTCAGTGAATTTGTATAAGCTGTTTAGAATTTTTTGCGGATGCGCGTCGCGCTTCAGCTCAATAATAACGCTCATACCGCGCTGGTCTGATTCATCGCGAATATCACGAATACCTTCGATGCGGCCGTCCTGCACAAGGTTTGCCATTGTTTCAATGAGAGTTGCCTTGTTTACTTGGTACGGAAGCTCTGTAATTTCAATATAAGAACCTTTTACGTCATCGCGTTCGTTTTCATCAAAAATCTGCGCCTCGCCGCGCATTAAAATCGGCCCCTTGCCTTGGCCATATGCCTCCATAATCGCCTTCTTTCCATATATAGTGCTTCCGGTTGGGAAATCAGGACCCTGAATAAACTGAAAAATATCCTCCAGCGTCGCTTTAGGATGATTGATAAGATGAATAAGCGCGTCCACCACTTCATTAAGATTATGCGGCGGAATGTTCGTCGCCATACCAACTGCAATACCCATTGTGCCGTTAAGCAAGAGCTGGGGAATTGCGGAGGGCAAAACTTTCGGCTCCTTGCGAGTGCCGTCGTAGTTATCCATCCAGTCAACTGTGTCTTTATCAATATCGCGCAGCATTTCTACGGCAATCTTGCTCATACGCGCTTCGGTGTTGTGATTGATAAAACCATTTGCCACGAATGAATGGCAATCACTTTCTACTTTTATAGAATAAACCTTCTCTATACCGCCGTCCTCAATTTTTACTATAGGATCAAAAAGATAATGATTATCCAAAAGTTGCGAAAAAAGATTGACAATGCTCGTTTCCACGCGATGCTCAACCGCTGTCACAACGCGCTCATAATTTCTTCCCATTTCCGTGTAACGATCGAAATTATGTTTCAATGCAAATTCACGCACATTGTACAAAACTGAATTGCTTAAATTAGCACGAACATAGTCAGATAAAAACGGTACTGTGTCGCTCGCGGTTTGTTCTTTGAAGAGTCGCTCGATGGCTACGGTTAGTTTACTTTTTTTGCGCTCCGAAATAAATCCAATTTCTTTTGCAAAAACAGAATAATTACTCAGCCCTCGCAAATAAAGTTTGTGTGTCGCGCGATATTTGTCAAAACGCTTGGTTGCCGCAATGCCAAATCGCAAGAGTAAAATTTGTAATTGGCTAAGCAATTGTTCACTTTTTGATATCGCGCTTAATTCAGTCATTGTAGCGCTAAAGGTAATAGTACCATCGCCCTCGAAATATGCGCGTATAAAAGAAGACGCAACTGCTTTTGACGAACGGAAAATAATATGGGGTATTGTTCTAGCGCCAGATTTTGCGGTAACTAGCCCTATATTGCGTAAAAAAGCAATTACATGCTGTGAATGCACTTCAAAAGTTTTATATGGCTTCGTGCCGTATGAATTGGGGCGGCGCTCGAAGGCATGCAACCGGCAGTCAGGAAAAACCCTCCTCCAACGCTCTGAAAATTCAGCCATCCATTCATCGTCCGTATTGCAAAACTCTAATTCTTTCTCTTTCAATGTACCTTCGGCAAGGAATGAACCGAGAATAAAAGCAAGATCTTCATCAAGCGCTTTGGGCAACTTTTTTTTCTGAATGCGCGCGTTGATTTGTTTCGGCCAATATGGAACAAGTGAAATATTTTTCACAGGCCATAATACATCCGCCGTACGGTCTATCACGGCAATGTCACCCACGCGAATATCTTGCAAAAGTTTCCAGCTAAATTCTGGTATCCCAGTAAGAACATTTTTCGTCCACGTAAGAATAGGATGATTGTAGGAACCTCTAATTGACGTTCCTCTCTGTGTAGTAATAGATAAAATGGGATGCTCTCCACTATCAAACCATTTTTTTACAGTATTTACTGTGTGGTCTTTAGAAAGGACTGAAATATCAACGGCTTCCCTTCCATCTGAAGAAACATCTTTAATGGGAATAAGGCCATTAGAAGTAACTACTAATGTGTCGCCTGTCACGCAATAACGCATAGCAGCCGCGCTATCGCCATCTATGGACCCAAAGTTTCCTTGCCCATCAACCAGCGTGTAACGCATGCTAAAATCCTGCGCCAAGCGCACCATAGAGTCATACACCGCCATATCGCCGTGAGGATGATACTTTCCCAGCACATCTCCAACCACCGCCGCTGATTTGCGATACCGCGCGCCCGAAGTCAAGCCCATTTCGTGCATGGTATATAAAATACGGCGATGCACCGGCTTTAAACCATCGCGGACATCAGGCAAGGCGCGCGCCACGATAACGGACATGGCGTAATCCAAATACGACTCCTGAACTTCGTCAGTAATTTCTCTTTTTTGAATATTTCCAATTGGATTTTCTGGGTCAGGCATGATAAAAACTTGAATACTGAATTGTGAATGCTGAATTGTGAATGACTGACCGAAGCATGATTCATGATTCACTATTCATGATTCATAGTTGTCGGCTGCATCATCTTATCAATCTCGCTCTTTGCAGTGTCGTCTATATGAAATTGCGGCATTTTTGATATATCAACATCACCTACCCTAGCCTTAATAGAACGCCCTAGTCCAAAAATTAGACCAAGCCCTACCATCGCCATTACAAAAAAGAATACGGCAATGCGTGTTGAGTATGTTGCGTTAAAGGGCCACATGCTGAATTTCAAAGTCCAAATGTCAAATTACAAATGAAATTCAAATTTCAAATGCCAATGCCCAAACTTTGGACTTTAGATTTTGACATTCATTTGATATTTGTCCCGCTTTGTCATAGCTATCCTAGATCGTGGCGAAGCCACGACGGGATCTCGCGTAGCGATGATAATTTGAACTTTGGTATTTTAATTTATATCTTCATCTCCACAATCTGCATTTTATCCTCCGATAAATCTTTTTTCTTGATTGTTAATTTATCTACAGCCTCACCTTCATGTCCTAGATCCTTCAAAAACTGCGAGGCATCATTGATAAGCGATTTAGAGCCGGCAATTTTGTAGTGCATGGGAGTAACCAACTTTGGCTCCACTTGGTGCACGATTCCCGCCGCCATCTCACCATCAATGGTATTCACACCGCCAACTGGAATCATTAAAATATCAACCTCGCCAAGTTGTTCTATCTGTTCGTCTGTCAACTTTTTTTGCCCCAAGTCACCGAGATGCGCTATGCGCAGATCTTCCACTTCAAAACTATACATTGTATTTAATCCTTTTTCCGCGCCCTGCTTATCATCGTGGAAAGAATTGATCCCAAAAATCTTTACACCTTTCACTTCGTATTCGCCCGGACCATCCACCAGAAAATATTTGCCGCCGATTGTAGATACATTGTTATGGTCTGGATGATCATGAGTAACCATGACAATATCGGCCTCACCCCTAGGCGGCTGCAAACCTATGGATTTATCAAAAGGATCGACAAAAATAGTGACTTTGCCGCTTTGCAAACGAAAACACGCTTGACCGTACCAGTTGATTACCATGACTGCATGATAACAAAATATTACTTGTAACTCAAGCTACAAATGCTTGTGCCCAAAAATTTCAAAGTCCAAATGTCAAATTACAAATGAAATCCAAATATCAAATGCCCAAATGCCAAACCTTTTGACTTTGGGCTTTGGGCTTTGACATTCATTTGACATTTGTAATTTGGACTTTGACATTCTGCTTTCCCCTCCTTCATAACCAACCTCTTGCAAAAGAAGCCAACCCGCTGTATATTCAAATAATATGAATACAGCAGTACAAACTCAACAAAAAAATGTAGTAAAGGAGGCCTTGCGGCAAGACAAGTCGCTTTTTCAATTGCCTAAAGAAGGCGACTTGGTTGAAGGCAATATTATCGGCCGCGAGTCTGGCGCTTTATATATTGACCTCGGGGCTCATGGCACGGGCGTCATATTTGGTAAAGAGTATTATCAAGCTCAAGACCTTCTAAAGAAAGTAAAAGTGGGAGAAAAGATATCAGCTAAAATTGTTTTGCTGGAAAACGAGGATGGCTATCGCGAGCTCTCTCTAAAGGAAGCTGGCGAGGAGATGTCGTGGAATGTATTGAAGCAAAAACAGCAAACCGGCGAGCTTATTGACGTCAGAATCACTGATGCCAACCGCGGCGGTCTTATGACAGAAGTAGAGGGCATGGTTGGCTTTTTGCCAGTTTCCCAGCTCACCCCGGCTCACTACCCAAGAGTAGAGGGCGGCGACAAGGAGAAAATCCTTGAAGAGCTCAAAAAATTCATTGGTCAGATCTTCCACGTGCGCGTACTAGATTCAATCGCCAAGGAAAACAAGCTTATCGTGTCGGAAAAGGCAGCGGAAAACGACGCGATTCAAGTGTCCCTCGCCAAATACAAGGTTGGCGACGTGGTGGAAGGCACAATCACGGGCGTGGTTGATTTCGGCGCATTTATTAAATTCGATCCATTAATAGAAGGTCTTATTCACATTTCCGAGCTGGACTGGCAATTAATTGAAAATCCTCGAGACGTGGTGTCAGTCGGAGATAAAGTACAGGCAAAAATCGTTGATATTTCAGCCGAAGGCCGCGTATCTCTATCCCTTAAAGCCCTTAAGCAAGACCCGTGGACAGGTATGGAAAGCCGCTTTAAGAAGGGTGACAATGTCAGCGGAGAGATTAAGCGAGTTCATAGCTACGGCGC
The DNA here is from genome assembly GCA_016188605.1 of Candidatus Spechtbacteria bacterium. Taxonomy (NCBI): domain Bacteria; phylum Candidatus Spechtiibacteriota; species Candidatus Spechtiibacteriota bacterium. The sequence continues at coordinate 51,133 of JACPHP010000003.1, forward strand.
GCTCGTACGCCTAGATGAAAATATCCAAGGACTCCTGCATGTATCTGAATTCGGCGACGAAGAAGCCATGCGCAAGGCAATTCACGAGGGAGAAACGCGTGACTTTGAAGTGCTATCCATAGATTCCAAAGAGCATCGCATAGCGCTGAAGCTAAAAGCCTAACATTTGATAGTTTTAACAAGAAGAGAGGTTTCGCCGCGGCGAAACCTCTCTTCTTGTTAATTACCCTAAAAACCCTTGACCCCGTTAAAGATACCTGCGGTAAATGGTTCAAAGATATTAGTTTTAATAACCCACATGCAATATTTAATTTATTTAAAGGCATAAATCTCTAACGGGGCTTGACAAGATTTTCGATATGGTGTAACCTGCAAAAACAGTAAAAATCTGGCACTCGGCCAGAAAAAGTTTTTTCAAAAGGAGGAAGGAGGGTCGGTTTGGCTGGCGATAAGAAAGGACCTCGTCGTCGCGATTTCAGCGACGACGAGGAAGAGGGTGGAGAAGATCGTACGGCGGAGCGGGCGCTCCGCGATGGACGGAAAAGCCGTGGCCAGCGTAGCAACGGCAATAGTCGCGACCAAGGTCGCGAGGAAGAAAGGTTCAAAATGACAAGTCCGGCGACAACGGCGGATCAGCTCGAGGCCCTCAAGGCCAACGGCATCGGCGGCAACGCCCACACCGACGAGGTAGTGGACTGTCCGCGATGCGGCAGCGGCAAGAAGGATGCGTCCTTCTTGCAATGTTACCGCTGCCACGTTGAATACCTTTCGGCACGGTCAGCGAACGTGGCGGCCAACGCCTCGGCAATCGAGGCGTTGATGTTCGGCGGGAAGGCCTTCATGGCCTACCCCGAAGCCGAGGCGGAGGCGCGAAAGACCAACCTGTTCCCGGCCACGGAAGAGGCTTGGGTCCGCAGTCAGATCGATATGGCTGCGATCCGTGCCGACCTCGCCACGGCGCAGGATGCCCACGCCGCGACCCGCGCTCTGGTGGACGCGGAGGTCCAGCGCCTGACTGGCGGAAAACGGGTCCCGGACAAGGACCTGTTCCAGCGGATCGTCACCCGGGCGCGCAACAGCGTGCCCGGGAGCCAGACCAACTATGAGGCGATGAGGCAACAGGAGCGTCGCTTCGTCGCAGCCATGGCCTTCATCACCGCCGCCCCGTCGGTCGACGCCGTGACGGAGGCAACCGCCACCGCGCCGGCCGACCCGACCGCCGAGGACACCACCCCGGCCTAGACCTTCCGCCCTAGCCCAAGGCGGGCGGAAGGAAAGGGCCTTCTGACACCAAGTCAGAAGGCCCTTTTTCATTTCAAAAATTAATGATATAATCTAGACAGGCTTTTAGTTGTCATCTCGAAGTCCCGCAGTGGCAGGACGAGAGATCTCTCGCGCTACGCTCGAGATGACAAACTTTTTCTATACCTTAAACTAAAATTATAAATTTAACCCTCATGTCTTCTCTCTTAAAAAATATCATCCTGGTCATCATCGTCTTTCTGTTTATTACAGGAATTTTTACGCTTTGGTACTCACCTCTTCAGAAAACAAAAGATATCACGCTTAGCAATCTCGTCACTGAAATAAATGAAGGCAAGGTGCAGTCAATCACTGTTAATGGCAATGAACTTTCAATTACGCTAAAGGACAGTACCAAAGAAAAATCACAGAAAGAAACCGATGCGTCACTCACCCAGTCGTTAATCAATTATGGCGTATCAAGCGACAATCTGCGCGGCGTAGACATCCAATATCAAAATGAATCCGGCTGGGCTTATTGGCTCGGTATTCTCATTCCATTCGTCCTTCCATTCTTTATCGTCGGATTCTTCTTATGGTACATGATGCGCCAGGCACAGCGCGGCTCTAACCAAGCCATGATGTTTGGGAAAACCAGCGCCCGCATGTTCGGCCCGCAAGGCAAAAAACAAAACGTTACTTTCAAAGATGTCGCCGACATGACAGAAGCCAAAGACGAGCTTAAAGAAGTTGTGGAATTCCTGCGCTTGCCACAGAAATTCTTGAAAATGGGCGCGCGCATTCCGAGGGGCGTGTTGCTTGTTGGCCCTCCGGGAACAGGCAAAACCTTGCTTGCCCGCGCAATCTCTGGCGAGGCTGGCGTTCCCTTCTTTGCTACATCAGGTTCTGAATTCGTAGAAATGTTTGTCGGCGTTGGCGCTTCGCGCGTGCGCGATCTTTTCCAAAGCGCGCAAAAAGCAGCGCCGGCGATTGTGTTCATTGATGAGATTGACGCGGTTGGCCGCTTGCGCGGAGCCGGCATGGGCGGCGGAAACGATGAACGAGAGCAAACTCTAAACCAGATACTTTCTGAAATGGACGGTTTTGAGCGCGACACTAATGTTATTGTTATTGCCGCGACAAACCGCGCTGACGTGCTTGACCCGGCGCTGCTGCGCCCAGGCCGCTTTGACCGCCATGTATTCGTGAGTAATCCCGACCTCGCCGCGCGCCAACAGATTCTTATAATTCACGGCAAAGAAAAACCGCTTGCCAAAGATGTGGATTTAAACATTGTCGCCCAGCGCACGCCAGGATTTTCCGGAGCCGATCTTGCAAACTTGATGAATGAAGCGGCAATACTTGCGGCGCAAAAAAATCAAAAAACAATTTTACAAATAGATATTCTAAATTCCATAGAAAAAGTTATGCTTGGCCCGGAAAAGAAAAGCCAAGTTTACTCAAAGCTAGAAAAAGAAATTGCCGCGTACCATGAAGCCGGCCACGCGCTTGTTTCAGCTTCGCTTCCCGAAGCAGACCCGGTGCATAAAATTTCTATTATCCCGCGCGGCCCTGCCGGCGGATACACGCTTAAACTTCCCATTGAAGACAGACATTTCTACGGCAGAAAACATTTTGTAGCGGAATTAGCGGTAATGCTCGGCGGCTATTCAGCGGAAATATTTCACTTCAACGAAATTACTACAGGCGCCTCCGATGACCTTAAAAAAGCTTCAGAGCTTGCGCGAAGCATGGTTACCAAATACGGCATGAGTAAAAAGTTCGGCCCGCAAGTATTCCAAGAAAAAGACGAAACTATATTCCTCGGAAGAGAATTTGCCGCGCAAAACAACGTGTCACAGGACATTGCGATGAAGATTGACGAGGAAGTCGCCACGTTTATCAGAGCGGCCTTAAAGACAGCACAAAATATTATTAAGAAACGAAGCGCGACGCTTGATAAAATAGCACAAACACTTATCACCCAAGAGACGATTGAGAAACAGGAGTTTGCGGAGTTGGTGGCGGGAGCGTAGGATTTAATCCCTAATATCGTCATTGTGATCCGCCGCCCTGGGCGGAGTGGCCCGCCAGCAACGCCTTAAGCGTAGCTTTGGCGGGCTGGCAATCCCGTCGGTAATAGGTTTACGATTTAGGATTTATGATATACTATAACTGCGTGCAATTGCACGCAGTTATAGTATAATTCCGCCCTTAGCTCAACTGGTTAGAGCATCGAGCTTATACCTCGACGGTTCCTGGTTCGAGTCCAGGAGGGCGGACAGGGACTAAAACCCCAAAGTAGAGTTTATGTTTTCAATATGCCTTGGCGGTTTCCTGGTTCGAGTCCAGGCGCGCCCACAGCAAGGATATTTAGCAAAGTACTTATAAGGTAGGCCTTGCGGAAAAACCGCAAGGCACGCTATATTTTGTACTTGCTCGTTCCTCGCAAACAAAATATGCGGGCGTTTAGCTCAGTGGTAGAGGTTGAAAGCAAACTGCTTTGCTTTCAACGGAAAGTTTAGGTTTGGCATCCCCGCCGCAGCGGGGCGGCAAACCGTTTAAACTTTCCAGTGCACCTTTATTGCTTACACCGAGCGCAGCGTAGCGAAGTGAGGATAATTAGCAAGATAATTCAAGTAAGGACGGTTAGCTCAGTGGTAGAGCGTCTCGTTTACACCGAGAAGGTCGCAGGCTCAATCCCTGCACCGTCCACATTAAAAAATCTAACGGGGCCGGAGGCTCAATCCCTCCAACGCCCACCATTCTTCGCGCAGCGGAGAATGCCCTTCGTAGCTTTCCCGACCTTCGTAGCCAAAGCTACTTCGGCGGAGCAGGCAACGAAGAAGGGCATAGACAAATCTACGTATTCTGCCTTTGGCATTAGCTGCGCTACAAATGGCACAGCCTAAAAATTATTACACTTTATCCCCTAGCTAAATATTAGGGGCTACGCGGTACAAGCACAAGTATTAGATTGACGCGTCCAGTATATTGGCGCGTTTGTTTTATGAATCCCCTACAAATACTTTATCAAGATAAAGATATTATCGTCGTCAATAAACCTGCTGGTCTTGCGGTGCATAAAAAATCGCCGAGCGACCCCCAAGAAACGCTCGTTGATATTTTGCTAAAACAATTTCCCGAAATTGCCGATGTTGGCGTTGATTCTCTTCATGCGGGGTATCGGATACCCCGCATGTCGGTACGCCCTGGAATTGTGCATCGCTTAGACAAATACACTTCCGGCGTAATGGTAGTAGCACACAACCAAGAAACATTTGAATGGCTAACCAAGCAATTCAAGGACCGCCTGATTGAAAAGCAATACTTTGCGCTTGTAGTAGGCAACCCTAAACAGGACCGCGGCACTATTGAGCTTCCTATCGGCTCTCTGGGTGTTAAAAAAACCACCAGGCACATGCGAGGCGGCAAGGCGCGAAAATGGCGCGAAGCTCGCACCGACTGGCAGGTATCTAAGCGCTATGAAGGATTTACTCTGCTCTCAGTAACTCCTAAGACCGGCCGCACTCATCAAATCCGCGTCCATCTATCATCCATAGGGCTACCAATTGCCTGCGACTTTTTTTACGGAGGCAAAAATATCCTATGCCCTGCCGGTCTTTCCCGCTTCTTCCTACACGCCTCCCGCCTGCGCTTTTCCCTGCCCGGAAACCGCAAAATGGAATTTTCAGCCGACATACCGCCAGAACTGCAAGAAGCCATTGAAAAAATCTCTTAAATATGCTTAAATACAATGGTATTAAATAAGATAGTAGTAAGTAGTTGTGGTAGTGAGTAGATTTACCCCCGCGGTTGTGGGACGACAAGTCTACCAACTACTCACTACTAATTACTAACCAACCATGAACAAAGTACAAGAATATCTAAAACCATACATGCGCGCCCAGGTTCCGCCAATGCGATCTGGTGATGTTGTGCGTGTGCACGAGCGTATCGTAGAAGGAGGTAAAGAGCGTATCCAGGTATTTGAAGGACTAATTATCGCCCGTAAACACGGCAACGGCATCACCGGCACATTTACCGTCCGCAAAATCGCGCGCGGCAATATTGGCGTGGAGCGTACTTTTCCAATACATTCTCCTCGTATTGAAAAAATTGAAATCGTACGGCACGAAACCGTCCGCCGTTCAAAACTGTATTATGTACGAGACCTTATCGGCAAGAAAGTGAAGCGCCGAAAAGCAACTCCAATTGAGCAGATGTTTGCCATGGAAGCGACGAAAGAAGAAGTGGCGGAGCCAGAGGAAGTAGCGGCAGAAGTTGAAGAAAATGTAGAAATACCAGAAGTAAAAGCCCAAGAAAAAGCAGGTGATGCTTCTACAAATATAGAATAAGCCTGATAAATTCTAGTTTAAAAGTTTTTTGTAAATTTGTGCTATAATATTGGTATACGCTTTTAGTTTGAGATTATGGGCATTCGTAAATCAAAAGTACATATAGAATGGTCGGCTGATTTCGCATACGCAATCGGGCTTATTACAACAGATGGCAATCTATCAAAAGATGGACGCCATATTAGTTTCACCTCTAAAGACAAAGAACTCATCATTACATTTAAAAAATGCTTGCAAATAGAAAATAAAATAGGGAGAAAAGGCAGAGGGTCTCAATTGGAAAAAAAATACTACGATGTCCAGTTTGGAGATATAAACTTTTACGAATTTCTGCAGTCTATAGGTCTATCTCCGCACAAATCTAAGACCCTTTCTTCTTTAAAGATACCGGCAGCATTTTTCTTTGATTTCCTACGTGGTTGCTTTGATGGGGACGGTAGCGTTTATTCATATTGGGACAAAAGATGGCGAAGCAGCTTTATGTTTTATTTCAGCTTTTGTTCTGCGAGTATTGAATACACGAATTGGCTTCGTACAACTATTAAAAAACATGCAAATGTAAATGGTCACATAAATAAAGGTGCGAGAATTTTCCAACTAAAATATGCCAAAAAGGAAGCGGAAATTCTTTTTAATAAAATGTTTTACAGATCAAATCTTCCTTGTCTTAGAAGAAAAATAGAGAAAATAGAGAAAATTTTAATCATCAATAGACATGCGGACGTGGTGGAATCGGTAGACACGCAGGCTCGAGGGGCCTGTGGGAGCAATCCCGTGGAGGTTCAAGTCCTCTCGTCCGCACCAAACTTTGAATTGTGAATAATGAATACAGAATCATGAATGGCTAATTTTCCGTATTCATTATTCTTGATTCATTATTCTGTATTCTACGGTTAACGCGCGATTAGCTCAGTTGGCTAGAGCGTCACATTGACATTGTGAAGGTCGCAGGTTCGAGCCCTGCATCGCGCACACTTGTGCATTGTTGCACAAGTACATTTATAATAAGTTTATGCCGGGCTAGCTCAGCGGTGGAGCGCTGCCCTGAAGAGGCAGGCGTGCCCAGTTCGACTCTGGGGCCCGGCACATCAATTTTTGTAAAGCAAAAATTGAAATTTATAGGTAAATGTTTTAGACTTTGGTTATTGATATCTAGCATTTGTTTGGAAATTAAAAAATGAATTGGCAAAGTCCCGTTTTAGCTAAAACTGTGCGGGCCTTGCCACGCCGTAGCTCGCGAAGCGAGCGTAGGCGGGTGTCGTATAGTGGCTATTATATCTCCTTGCCATGGAGAAGACGGCAGTTCGATTCTGCTCACCCGCTCTGCTTGACTAAAACAACCAAAACTATATTACTACTTTAGTATCGGAATAAAGGAGGAGTATCTCATGTCACCTCGCGGTTATCTTCCCTCAATCATTGTTGATGGAACCGATTACGTATTTGTCAGTAACGAACGTAAGGATGGCCAACGAATCCTAAAGTACCTCGAAAACTCAATGGATTTGCACTTCATCATTAGAAGCGAAGCGCGCAACAGAAACGACGAAGTAGTGCCGGGTTACGTAGGCGTGTACATTTCCGAGGCCGACAAGTCTTCTGATGCCTACTTCAACTGGTGGAAAGCAACAATTCAAAGCCTTGCTGTATAGAGGTGCTACCCTCAAAGGAGTGCCCTCGCACTAAAACGTGTGGGGGCTTTTTTTTATGCAAAGCTCGGTACAACAAACATCTCCTCACTTATCCAAAAGGTTTTAACGTCGCTCGTTAACCCACTCCAATTAGAACAGCTCCACAGTTGAGGGGCTGTTCTAATACACACACGATTCATATTTACAGAACATGGTTTCTATGCAAGTATATTCCAGCCATCACGTATACGGATAGCGAAAGGAGATACTAGCTAGATGAGGACTAGAGCTAAAAAATCATCTAAAGCTTCGGCTAGCGAACTTGTCATCACGCCTTGCGACTATGATGACGAAACAGTCCATAGGTTCCTCAAAGGAGGCAAAGCCATGCTTATTGGCGGCCTACTTGCTCTAAATGAAGGAGCTAATATTGTTAGGGTTGTGCGCGCAATTAAGGCGCGGGTCGCGCAAAGTGAAGAAGATCATCTTTCCGGAGTCCACGGCTGGGTATTCATTAAAGGAGATCCATCTATAGATGGTATGCATTATATAGAAAGTGGCCAAGGAGCCACTGGAGGCAATGTCTTTGATATCGCCATGACCTCGGTTCCATGCTTTGCGGCTATATTAAATGACGAGATTGCGGAAAAGGGCGCTAACTGGCAGAATCTCTGTCAGGCCATAGATTTTGCCCTTGAATTTACAGAGAAATATTAAAGACGTTTTAGGTCAAAAAGCCCGCAAATGTGGGCTTTTTTCATATTTTTTGGACCAAAATGACACCACTTGTTCTGCCCCTTGTCTATTGACCCCGTTAGAGATAAATGTGGAAAATTGGTTGGGGATAGAAGTAATAATCAGCCAACTTCAACACTTATACTATTTGGGGCATAAATCCCTAACGGGGTTGACTAAAATGCCGAAATATGATAACATGATGAATTCTCCACAAATAGTGGAGATTTATTGTTTCTGGCAGTGGACCTTGGGTGTAAGCCCAAAGGCGAGCGCCAGTCCAAAGCCCTATGGATTGCATAGAGCGGAGGAAGCCATAGAAATTCAGCATCGCGGCAAGACATAATCTTCTTTAGAGAGGATATGCCGGTAATAGAGCTAGGTGCGAGAAGCTTCCATATCCCCCCAGATGGTCAAGGAAGCGTCTCAGTAAACCTCAATGGGATGGGGCAAAACATGGATTTCATCTTAAGTATGATAAATCTCTTATCAATAGGACGAAAAAGCATTTTCAGTATTGTTGCTTCAAGTCCCTACGGAGCTCTAGCAGTACTTATCTTAGTTATATTCGCATTTCCTCAGTATTCTCTTGGCAAGACGCTTACGTCTTCAGATGAAGTTCTTAACGGAACATGGAGCGTAAGTCCGTATGCAGTGGCTTCGACCCTTTCGACTGGTTCGACTCCTTCAATAAATTCCCCTCAATCTAATTCGGGTCAGGCACCACAACCCTCGCTTTCTCAATACGTAGTCATCAACTCTACAAGCATCAAATCATCCTCGCACCCAACAAGCGCGTCTACAAGAAAACCGACTGCAAAACGTATGTGGTTAGTTGCTACAGCATATTCTTCAACACCAGACCAAACCGATTCCACTCCTTTTATTACAGCAAATGGGACATACGTTCATAATGGTATTATTGCCGCGAACTTCTTACGCTTTGGCACAAGGGTTCGCATTCCTACAATCTACGGTGACAGAATCTTCACCGTTGAAGACAGGATGAACGCGCGTTATTCATACCGCATTGATATTTGGATGCAAACACGAGAAGAGGCTATACAATTTGGTTCGCGAATCATACCAATTGAAATAGTAAGCGAATCCTAAAACTAAATCCCGTTCCGCCTAGGCGGAACGGGATTTAGTTTTTCAATCCATTTGTTGTTCATGGCGCCGAAAAACAGCCGTAAAGAGTTATGCACAGCACACAAAACGAAACTCCCAATCCATGGATTGGGAGTTTCGTTTTGTGTGCCGGGAGAGGGAGTTGCCCTAAAGGGTCCGGGGCTGACGGTCGCCTAAAACGACATCGTCAGCCCTTCAACTCCCTATGCACGCAAAGCAGTTTGCGTGCGCTCCCGTCACTAAAAATTGGTGCCGGGAGAGGGAGTTGAACCCTCAAGGGCTTGCGCCCAGTGGATTTTAAGTCCACAGCGTATGCCAATTCCGCCATCCCGGCTTTTTGCTTAAATTTTTTCCATTGAGGCGCCGGCGGGAATTGCACCCGCGAATGACGGTTTTGCAGACCGTAGTGTTGCTACTTCACCACAGCGCCTTAATTCACTTGTACCGAAAGCCAGGCTTCCACAAAACGCTTCCGCGAAACGTTAATCATTAATCAGTAAAGCTCTCGCCGCCTCTTTCAATTTCTCTTCCACCCGCTCAACGTTCCCTTCTACTTCAAACCCTGAAGCATATTTATGCCCACCACCTCCTAGCAATTTCGCAATTGCCGACACATCAACTCCCTTAAACGGCTCGCTGCGCAAGCTTCCCTTTACCCGCCCCTCCTTATACTCTAGCAAGAATGCGGCAAAGCGCGATTCCTCAACCGTGTTTAGCGTTTCAACAACTCCCGACAGCTCATCTTGAGATATATCATAACCAGAAAATTGCGAAAAGGATACTGAAGCATACACCATTTTCAGCGTCTCATCAAGCTTAGTACGGCTAAAAATATCTCCCCAAGCCCTCAGTACATGGGGAGGTTTAGCAAATACATGCTGTTGAATTTGCGAAATGCTTGCGCCTTTTTCCATCAAATCCGCTGTTACGGAAAGCGCGCGCGCCGTGGTGTTGGCATGTACAAACCCGCCAGTGTCAGTAAAAATACCAGTCAACAAGCACTGCGCGCAATCACTTGAGATAGTAAGCTCCAATTCCCGCGCAAACAAATACAACAGCTCCGCTGTTGACGAGCAGTCTGAATCAATAACCATCACATAGCCGCTCTGCCTATCAACTGGGTGATGATCAAAAGTAACCATCTTAACTTCTTTGCTTAAATATTGACTAGGAATGCCAAGCCGATCAACATTTCCATAATCAAGACCAATGATAAGATCGGCATCGGCAGGAAATGTAGAAACTATCTTTTTTGCGCCAGCCAAAAAATACATGCTCCCGGGAACGGGATCGCAAGAAAATCGTATCACGGTTATCCGCGGCAAATTTTTTTCAATCAAATCCGCAAGCCCGAGCATTGAACCAATAGCATCGCCGTCCGGATTTTTATGAACAGCAATAGCCACGACTTTGCTTTTGGATATTTCTTCGTAGGCGGCTTTAAACAAAGAGGTGAATGATTCTTCGTACATAGCTAGAGACAATTCAATACTAATTTAGAATTTTTACTCCGTATCCAACAATCGCAACGCCTTCTCTGTCTCCGCCGCTTCTTTCTCCACTTCATCAACACGGAAAATCAATCGAGGAACATGCTTCATGAATAAACGCTTGTTGAGTTCGCTTTGAATCTGCGGAACAACACGCTCTAAATCTGCAAGTATTTGCTTTGCTCTATCAAAAGGATAGATGCTCAAAAAAACTTTGGTGGTGCTTAAATCTTGCGCCACGCTCACGCGCGTGACCGTTACAATACTATCCTTTGGCGAGAAGGTTTCGTGAAGTATAGAGCTTGCTTCGCGCTGAATAAGTTCTTGTACCCTTTCAATTCGTCGAGGCATAGGTATAAATTAAAAATTGTCAGCCAGAGGCTGATCCGCCTTTGGCGGAAAAATTACTATGAAAAAAAATTACGGCGTGCCGCAAAGCGGCACTATATACATTGCGTTTTGCCCCGCAGCTGCGGGGCAAAACGCAATCCCACACTTTTTCATTTTTCATTTTCTATTTTTCATTTTTATACTGTCATCTTCTTCTTTTCCACGCTGAAAAATTCCAACACATCACCTACTTCTATTCTAACCCCTCCTTCGTACAGCACACCGCACTCATCTCCTTTATTTACTTTTTCCATGTCTTTGTCTTGAATCTTGATGCGAATGATTTTTCCTTCGCCAATTTTTTCTTCATTTCGCATGACGCTTACATGTGCGCCGCGCTTGGCTTCGCCTTCTATCACGCGGCCGCCGACAATCATGCGATTCTTTTCTGTGCGGAAAAGCGCTATAACGCGCAGTTTTCCAGTCTCTACCTCTACTATTTCGTTTATCAGCATTTCTTCCATTACTTCACGTATGCCCTGCACGAGGTTGTATATAATATCATATGATAAAATTGTCACTCCCATCTGATGCGCGAAGTTTTGCGCGGCCGGCATAACGCCTACGCGAAAACTAATAATCACCGCCTTGCCGCTTGAGGCAAGTTTAACGTCTGATTCGTTTACATCGCCAACGTTTTCAAAAAGCACTCGGAGAATAACATGCTCTGACGGCAAGGCGCGCACAAGCTCATGAACTGCTTCCAAACTGCCATGCACATCTGCCTTTAGGATAAGATTTAGAACTTTCCGATCTCCAGAAAAATCTAGCACATCACCTTCCTGATCTTTCTTAGACTTTTCTGCTGTGTATGCTTGCGCTTCTTCAAGGGTAGAAAATACTTCAAATTTATCGCCAACTTCAGGCGCGTCTTGAAGACCAAGCACGAGTACGGGCATTGATGTTGAAGCAACATCAACTGCGCGCCCCAAAAAATCTTCCATTGATTTAATTTTACCAGACACGGAGTTTGTTGCCACAATATCCTGTCTGCGCAGCTCGCCTTCGCGCACAAGCAACGTCGCAGCAAAACCACGGCGAGAATCCATAAACGATTCAATCACCGCGCCTTTAGCCGGTCCCTCAATACGTGTTTCCGTGCCCTCAACTTCCCAAAGTAAAAGTATGGTGTCCAAAAGTTCCTCAATGCCAGCGCCTGTTTTAGCAGATACTTCTACCACAGGAACAGTGCCGCCAAATCCCTCAACCAAGACTTCTTCCTCTAAAAGCTGGGTTTTTACTTTCATTGCGTCTGCTGCTGGCTTATCCATCTTGTTCATAACTACAATGTACGGAATAGCCGCTTGTTTGATGTGCTGGATTGCTTCTTTAGTTTGTGGTTTTATGCCGTCCTCTGCCGCAACCACCAAAAGCGCGATATCTGCCACATGTGCGCCTCGCGCGCGCATGGCATGAAACGCTTCATGCCCCGGGGTATCCAAAAAAGTAATAGGTTGCTGTTTTTGAAGCACCTGATACGCGCCTACGTGCTGAGTGATGCCACCTGTTTCTTTTTCCGCCACTCTGCTTTTACGAATATAATCAAGAATAGAAGTTTTGCCATGGTCAACGTGACCAAGAATAACAACAACGGGCGGGCGCGTGCCCACCTTATATTGCTTCGATGCGCCAGCTTGTCCGCCAGAACTTTGGCGAAGGCGATCTTCAGTTGTTTTTGTTACTTTGTCCATAGGGTAAATAAAATAGGATAGCAATCAATACGACGGGCGAAAAAATCGTTTACGCAATACCTCTAATTTAACCAGAAAATGACGAAAAATTCAAGGGGCTATTGATTTTATCAATACCTTACTACAAAGACATAAGATGTAACTACTCACGCCCTTTTTGCCTCCCGCCATTGCGATCCCCGCCAGAGGCGGGCAGGTGCCCAGGGCGGAGTGGCAATCCCGTTAAACTTAAACGAATACAAAATTGCTTCGCTACTGCTCGCAATGACGTTATGGGAAAGGATGAGCGATTGCATTACCGCATTATTTACCTATATTTGCTTACGTGTTATCTTAAATTACAAACGGTGGGGTGCCTTGGGACCAAGGTCCATCAGCCCTGGGCTGAGAGTGAATTACTTTATGTATTATGTGTATATATTAAAAATAGAATAAAATATCTTTTGCAAAAAGATTGAATAGCTTACGGTGGGGTGCCTGAGTGGTTGAAGGGGACGGTCTCGAACACCGTTAGAGGAGAAATCCTCTCGTGGGTTCAAATCCCACCCCCACCGCAACGAACGAAGTGAGTGAGAATGGGGAGCGACACAACTGCTTGTGTCGCGTGTGGGATTTGAAGGGTTTACGATGTCTCGCTAGACGAGACCGTAAACCCAGGGCACATTAATCCTCCCACCCCCACCGCAAAGTTAGAAGAAGAAAGGAGTATTGTAATGAACCTTACTATTATTTTCGCGGTAGCAGCTCTAGCTTGCTTAATATTTATCTACGGATTCTTTTATACCCCAAAACTTCGCGCGCAACGTAAAGCTAAAAAACAGCAAGCTAAAAAACTAGAGGAAGAAATCAGATCGCAAAAAGCCGCGGCGAAACTCCGCGCATGGCAAATGCTTGAGCCGATGCTCACGCCCAAACAACTATTGCAAAAAGAAAAATATGGTTATATCCTAGAAAAAGGGTCGTGGGGTTATTATCTTATTCCCATGAAGCGCATAACAGTTCTTTTTCAATCGTATTCAACCACCGAAGCACTAAAACAAAGAATGAATGCCTATGAAACTGGCAGAATAACACAATATGCTGCGCGCGCAGAGCGTTGCTCTATTTGCTTAAATGATACGGGATGCGAAGCGCCTTGGTATGATGCCGTAGCCACTTTTCTTTATACTATTCGTGGCGGAGACGAAGTTGTTATTTTTGAAAAAGGAGTTGTGCTATCGCTTAGCTTTTTAACGGACAACTACTCTAATATTCTGAATCTTCTTAGCGAAGCGTTAGCAAGCGCAACAGAGCAAAGGAGCGACCAATGAACATCCTCACCAAAACAAGTCCGAAGGGCGATGAACTTGTTGCGACGTGGAATCCTGCGAAGGTTGCCGAGGGCGATCCCGAAGCTCTCGCCGCAGTAGCCGAGGCAGAACGTATTTTTGAAGAGTTACGCACGGGCAAGAACCCACAAAAAATTGCCTACACCCCATTTGCAATCGATGATCCCGTTACGCGAAATGGCCATCAAATCGACAAGTTTGAGCCGATGGCAGGCGAAATCTCCATGCGCCACCCGATTGCCGGCGGCTAAAACCAACTCACCAAAAGGCCTTCTGCCAAGAGCAGAAGGCCTATTTTTATAGACCAAACAAGCAAAGGACTATTTTACGATTTGCTTCCACAGCCAGATAAGGGCAAGCACACCGACTAAAAGCCAAATTAGCAATCCCAGCCCCATAATCGACATCCAGAACCCTCCTCCTAAGCCAAAACTTTGCATCATATTCCAATCATAATAATTCATCATAATAGAATTGTGGTTAAACTTTAACGACCTTTTGATGATGGTATGCTACCGCAATAATGCGATACTACAATGTATTCCTCCTCAACAACATCGCGTTGAACGCTACAATCACAGTACTTAATGACATTAGCACCGCGGCAACCGCCGGCTGCAATACTATTCCCCAAGGCGCGAGAATACCCGCGGCAAGAGGAAGCGCTACTACGTTATACCCCGCCGCCCAAAAAAGATTTTGCACCATCTTGCTATACGTCAGACGCGAAAGCGTGATAATTTTTGCAATGTCGCGCGGATCATTCTTTACAAGAATTATGCCAGCAGATTCAATGGCTACATTTGTGCCAGCTCCAATCGCTACACCCAAATCAGCCTGTACTAAAGCTGGCGCGTCATTGATGCCATCGCCCACCATCGCCACTTTAACATTTTTAGCTTGCAGTATCTTTACTTTTGCTGCCTTATCTTGCGGCAGTACTCTCGCGAAATATTCATCAATGCCAAGGTCATGCGCCACCCAACTCGCTACATCCTCCGAATCTCCTGTGAGCATGCCGACCTTCACCCCCATTTGCCTTAGAGAAGCAATTGCTTCGCGCGACTCATCGCGAATAAGATCGGCAAGCGCGAACGCGCCTATAACATTATTGTCGCGAAGAATATAAATAATCGTTTTTCCCTTTTTACTTTCCCGTTCAATTTCTTTTTCCATACTTGATGGAACTGATGCCCCATCTAAAATCGCGGCGCCGCCGACTAAAATCTTACGACCATCAATAATACCGCTAACGCCCCTACCTGGAACGCGCGAAAAATCTTTAACCTCAAAGAAACTAAGATTATCTTGCTTGGCTTTATTTACTAATGCTCGAGAAATATAGTGCTCGGAATGAGCATCAACAGACGCGGCGAGCTGTAAAACATTTTTCTCATTTACTTGCTCGCCTGCCCCGAGTCCCTCGACATTGCTCGGGACAGGCTCTGTCGAAGTGGTCGAGGGGGTCGAATCCGCCCAAATATTTGTAACTCCGTACTCGCCTTTTGTCAGTGTTCCTGTTTTATCAAATAAAACAATATTGATATTACGCGCCATCTCAAGCGCCAAACGCTGGCGCACTAAAAATCCATTGCGCGCCGCCATTGTTGTAGAAATGGACGCAACTAGCGGAACCGCGAGCCCAAGCGCGTGCGGACAGGCAATCACCAGTACCGCTACCAACCGTTCAAAGGCCATGCTTACATCGCCAGCAAGAACAATCCATGCCAAAAACGCCACGCCTCCCGCGCCAATCGCGACAATTGTTAAATAATACGCCGCCTTGTCGGAAAGAATCTGCAAGCGCGATTTTGACGCTTGCGCTTCCCGCACGAGACGCATCACGCCGGCAAAAAAAGTGTGTTCGCCAACACTTGCCACGCTAAACTTTAGCGCGCCATCGCCGTTAATCGTTCCTGCTATAACTTGCGCGCCGACAATTTTAGACACGGGCATGGACTCACCTGTAATCATTGATTCATCAACATGCGAGGAACCATCAATAACCCTTCCATCAGCCGGAATTCTTCCGCCCGGCCGCACCACTACAACATCGCTCTCACGAAGTTCGGACAAAGGAATTGTGGTTGTATTGCCACCACGCACAACCTCCGCCGTATCTGGCAAAAGTTTGGAAAGCTCTTTTAGCGCTCCCTGCGCGCCTTGCACCGCGCGCATTTCAATCCAGTGGCCAAGCAGCATGATAGTGATAAGTGTGGTCAGCTCCCAAAAAAGAGTATGGCTGCTGCCAATTAGCACTGAATATACGCTGTAAAAATACGCCGAGGAAATAGCAAGTGCAATCAAAGTCATCATGCCTGGCATGCGCGCGTGAATCTCCTGTACGGCACTGCGAATGAACACCCAGCCGCCATAGAAAAAAACTATGGAGCCAAAGATAAGTGGTAGAAATTCAACCCCGAAAAACATTGGCGGTTTTATCGGTGAAAATTGTTGAAAAACATCAGAGTATAAAATGACGGGAATAGTAAGCGCGAGGCTAATCCAAAACTTTTTTAGAAAACTGTCTGTCTTGCCGTGCCCCGTAGCATGCCCTGCATTGCTAGCGGGGTGGCCAGCGTGACGGTCATGAACCTTCCCTTGAGGTTTAACCTCAAGGGATTTTCTTGCCCCGAGCTTGTCGAGGGGTTCTTCCACGGCAAAAAGCTGCATGCCACATTCAGGGCACATACCGGCGTAATCCTGACGTATTTCAGGATGCATTGGACAAATATATACGGTCACATTATTTATATTAATTGATGGTGAATATTCTAGCCAAGCTATTCCCTTAGTTTGGCGCAGTACCTAAAATTTTTACAATATAAACATCGGCAGCGCCGACAACACGAATAGTATCACCATCATTGATAAGAGACGCGGTCGCCGCGCGTGATGAAGGCGCAAACAATGCAAATCCCGCAATGGCTGAAAAAATAACAAAATTTTTATGATGTTTTTGAGATGCATTGATAAACAAGCTTATAGGATGGCCTTCAGTGCTAATTATTAATTACCCGGCGATTCACTTGCCTATGAATCCCTTGCAAATATTACTGCCGCAATTACACTTAAAGCCCATAGGCTGTCCATTGCTATAATCAGACGTGATCTCTTCCCCTTTTTTAATATCTTTGATGGCAATGTCGCTATAATTTTTTACGCGTGTATTAGGCTCGCAAGAATGGTTCACGTATCTCTCCGGAGATTGCATGAAGAGATACTTTTTACCCATTTGATAAAGGTAATGCCTATCGTCAGAACGTAATGTATCTCCTTCTGATTTCGTTAAAATTTTAGGATGCCATTCTAAAACAACTTCGCCCTTCTTAAAGTCTCTATCAGCAAATATGCCCTTTCCGCTTATTTTTGATTTCTTAATTACGACACCGCCCATAATCACTTAAATTATTTACTGTTTATTTGGTGGACCCAAGGGGATTCGAACCCCTCACCCCTTCCATGCCATGGAAGTGCTCTACCAAATGAGCTATGGGCCCATATATTAATAACACGATGTACTTCACAATTGTGCCCCCATGGGGAATTGAACCTCAATTTAGGGCTTAGGAGTCCCTCGTTCTATCCGTTGAACTATGGGGGCTTAAACATTAGTGATCCTTTCTACTAATGCGTGCCTTAAGGAATTAAATAGCTTGAGAATATGATTACCCTTTATAATTCTTACGCGACACATCCCGTATTTAAGCTTACCAGTTTTCTTGCCCTTAAGAACATCGACGGAGGTGATTTGTGATTTTGAAAGCCTTGTTACATTTGTCCAAAATTTTATCGCCTCTTCTTGGTTGATGTCCTCATAAATACGAAGTGACATACTTAGATTATTCCGCATAATCCCCAATTCATATAAACATTCAATAAAAACTTTTAATAATTCAGGGTCACTATTAATCAAACTAGAATCCCTTTTTGCTCCTTCTGCCCAATATAGAGCTGCCGCAACTAGAATCTTCTCTTTTTGACTTATCTCACCTAAAATATTCTTGACATCATCATCTGCTTTTTGAATTGCCTTTAATTGTCTAAAAACACTAGATTTTCTTCTATTCTCCCAATATTCAAAAAACTCCGACTTAATACTGACTCCTTGAATATACTTGAAAACTGTACCATTTGAATGGCTAGTGATTCTTCTGATCTCCGGAAGACTATGTCCACTCTCTCGCAAAGAAACAATTTTTGCAATTTGATCCTTGGATAGACCTTTCATTATTCAATTGTATCATGAATGCAGAACGATTCCTAGAATAGGATTGCTCTATCCGTTGAACTATGGAGGCTATTTGCTCATATAAACACCGGCTGGTTGCGAGGACTATAATACAACAATCTTATGTAACTTACAATGATCTTTACGGTAATTGCTCGCTGATAATGAGATATGTCACGCTATGTTGCATCAAAAACGAATTATTCAACAAAACTATCCGCAAATACGAAACTGGTATCTGGCTGATAATACGCGAGAGTCATCAAATTTTTTCGCCAACCAATAATAATTGGATCAATGAATCTCCACATTGCCCTCACCTCTTCCGAAGACACAAAAAGAGTTTGATCGCCGGCAATGCCATCAAGCAGCAATTTTTTATATTCCTCAATGTATTGGGTTCTTTTCTCCGCGTCTCTAAAACGAAAGTCCAGCGTTCTTTCCTCCAACTCCATGTCAAAACCCTCCTTTTTTGACCCGAAATGAATTGTCACGCCCTCTATTGGCTCAATGCCTATAGTCAATTTATTTTTATAATGCTGCTCTTTCTTGGGGCAAAGGCAAGGATTTGGATGGCGCAATGTAATTTCAATATCCTTACGCTGATCTTGCAATCGCTTGCCGCTTTCCAAAATAAATGGCACGCCTTTCCATTTTGGATGAGATAAAAACGCGCGGATCTTAAAATACGTTTCTGTTTGAGAATCTGGCGCCACACCAGCAATGTCGCGATAACCCGCATATTGCGCTCGAAAAGCAGAAGTACGGACATCTTCTTCGGTTGGCAGTACTAATGTTTTTAAAATATCTGCGCGATTTTTTCTGATAGCGTCTACACTAAATTCCCTGGGATGCTCCATGGTTACCAATGCCAACATCTGTAAAAGATGGTTCTGACCCACATCTTGAAGCGCCCCCACGCTGTCATAAAAATTCCCCCTATCCTCCACGCCGATTTTTTCCATCAAACGAATATGAACCCTTTCGATATTTTGACGCCCCCAGTTTGTTTCAAACAGATTATTTGAAAAACGGAATGCCAGAATGTTCTGCAACATTTCTTTGGCAAGATAATGATCAGTGCGATAAATTTGAACTTCTTTGAAAAGAGAACTCAAAAGTTCTTCCAATTGTTCTGATGTTTCCAGATTTTTGCCGAACGGTTTTTCCACCAGAATGCGCGTCCATCCTTCCTCCGGACTGCATGGTTTTGTCAATTCCGAAGCCGCGAGATTTTTGAATATGGCCTCATAGAGATTGGGTGGGACTGCCAGATAGAACAGCTTATTTGCGCAGATCCCCCAATCATCGTCTATTTTACGCAAATGGTTCTCTAGGTCTTCAAAATCGGCTAGATTCTCAAAAACACCCGAATGATAAGAAAAGAGTTTGCAGAATGCCTTGCGTGTTTTTATATTGGCATCTTTGTATTGAGCAGATGTTTCAAAAAGATATTTCTCAAAATCTTTTGGAGAAATATCTTGGCGCGAGAATCCGACTATTTTAAACGTGGTCGGGAGTTGGTTGTTTATAAACAAGCTGAAGAGAGCAGGCATAATCTTCTTTTTCACAAGGTCGCCTGTGATGCCGAAAATGACAATTATTGTTGGAATATTCTTTGTTTGCATTTTGTCTTCCATAAATAATAATGATCAAGTGTGTTGAAGCCAGGCTTCGACACACTTGAGATGCGATAACCCATTTTGTCCAACTTAATTATACTATGATATAATGAGTATATGGAAAATTCACCAATCATTCAAATTGCGAAAAAAGTTTGCCCGGCAGTCATTAGTATCGTCATCTCAAAGGACGTGCCGCAAATTGAAGGCTTTTACACAATGCCTTTTCGGGGCAGGCGGTACATAGTGCCGAAATTAAGCAAGGGGAGAAAGGAAAATGTAAAAATCGGCGGTGGATCAGGATTCTTTGTATCCGAAAATGGACTTATTCTCACTAACAGCCATGTTGTGGCAGATCCTGAAGCAAACTATACTGCAATCCTAGACCATCAAAAAGACGAAAAAATGCAGGTAAAGATATTGGCGCGCGACCCAATACACGATATTGCAATCGCCAAAGTTGATAAAAAAGACGTGCCCTTTATTGAGCTTGGCAGTTCTTCTAATCTTCAGCTCGGCCAAATGGTTGTAGCTGTGGGATACGCGCTTGGCGAGTTCACAAATACCGTCAGCTCCGGCATTGTATCGGGATTAAGCCGTTTCATTACCGCCGACAGCGGCATGCATCGCCATGCCGAACGATTGCGCGGGTTAATTCAGACAGACGCGGCAATTAATCCAGGTAATTCCGGCGGACCACTTGTTGATATCGACGGCAAGGTTATTGGTATCAACACCGCCGTGGTATTCGGCGCGCAAAACATCGGCTTTGCTATTCCAATTGATAGCGCCAAAAAAGATATTGAAGAAGTTAAGCAATATGGCCGCATCCGCATGCCCTTCTTTGGCGTGCGCTACATAATTCTCGACGAACAAATCCAGAAGCAAAACAAATTACCGGTTAGCTACGGCGCGCTCATTGTCCGAGAAACGCTTGGTGAAGAAGCGGTAATAAAAAACTCAAGCGCGGATAAAGCCGGTTTAAAAGAATTTGATATCATACTTGAAATAAACGACAAAAAAATCACAATTGACTATAGCGTGCAAGACGCGCTTCAGGAGCATGAGATAGGCGAGGAATTAGCATTCAAAGTTTTACGACAAGGGAAAGAAAAGATGCTGAAGGCGAGGTTGGAAGAGAAAAGAAAATAGAATTACTAATTGACCTAATTACTAATTTCTAATCAAATCCCAATGACGAATAAAGTCTTAAGCTTAAGACTTTTGTTTGTCATCTCGAACGAGCAACAGCTCGGAGAGATCTCTCGTCATTGCTATGACTTCGAGATGACAGTGATAAGGAAGCTTTGTCATCTCGAACGCCCCGCAGTGGTGGGGCGGAGAGATCCCTGCATTCAATATGGTAAAGTCCTACTATGTTTACATTATCAGCAACAAAAATCATACGGTTTTCTATACAGGAGTTACGAATAATCTCATTAGAAGAATATACGAACATAAAGAGAAACTAATTGATGGCTTTACTAAAAAATACAATATAGGCAAATTGCTATTTTTTGAGGAGTACAATGACGTAGAAGTAGCAATAAGTAGAGAAAAACAAATCAAAGATTACAGGAGAGAGAAAAAGTTAGCTCTAATAAAAGAACAAAATCTCAATTGGCGGGATTTATGGGAAGATATTAATAAATGATCTTTAGTGTATAGGAGTCCATGTAAGAGATCTCTCGTCGCTACGGCGACTTCGAGATGACATGCTAGTATATTGAGGGTAATTTTGGTCATTAGTATTTTAGGCCTTGATTGTTCATTTGGCACTGTGATTTGATTAGAAATTAGGTCAATTAGGAATTAGAAATTTACTAGTTATCCGTGCCGTATCACCATCACATCTCCGTCCTGCACCACGTAATCTTTTCCCTCAAGCCTTAATTTACCTTGCATGCGCGCTTCACTCCAACCCCCTATTTCCAATAGCTCTTGCCAGCCAATAACCTCCGCGCGAATAAAATTTTTATCAAAATCAGTGTGAATAACTCCTGCCGCTTGCGGGGCCTTTGTGCCCCGTTTTATCGTCCAAGCACGGGACTCATCTTCACCAGTAGTAAGAAAGGTTATCAAGTTAAGCACCTCGTATGCTTTAACTATTAGCTCGCCGAGATGCGCCTCACCGAGACCGAGTTCCTTACGCTCACTAGCCGTAAATCCCGCGCCCTCAAGTTCTTCTCGCGCGTTTAGCGCCACGTACGGGAATCCTGTATTCGCAATATATTGTTTTACATTCTCGAGAATTATAATCTGCGCGTCTTTAATGTTTAACACAAACATTCCAGGCTTTGCAGTCAGCAATTGATACGATTTGAGTAATTCGCTTTTTGCCGTAAAATCCGCGCTGTCCTCGTGCCCTTTCAAAATCGTCAACGCGCCTTTGCCGTCGCCAAGAGCCGAGGCAAGCTCCTCCAACAACGCTACTTCAATCTGAATTTCTTTTGATCCGCTTTTTGCATCTTTGCGCGCCCCGTTAGAGGCATTGCCTCTAACGGGGCGCGCTCGCTCTAATCTTTTCTCTACCGTTTCTAAATCTTTCAAAATGAGTTCTGTTTGCACAATATCCACATCGCGCAATGGGTCAATTGTTTCTTCCACATGATGAATTTCCGAATCCTCAAACAAGCGCACCATGTATAAGATTGCATCAACGTCGCGGATGCGCGATAGAAACTGATTGCCGAGGCCCTCGCCTTTATTTGCCCCGCGCACCAAGCCCGCAATGTCCACAAACTCAACCACGGCCGGCACAATCTTTTTGGAATGCGACAAATCAGACAGCTTTTGCAAGCGCTCATCGGGCACCTCAACCACACCAACGTTGGGGTCGATGGTGCAAAATGGATAATTAGCAATATCCACTTCTTTTTTTGTCAGCGCCTTAAAAAGTGTTGATTTTCCGACGTTGGGCAAGCCAACGATGCCGATAGATAAGGACATACCTAACTACAATACACTGAATAATGAATCATGAATAGTGAATAATGCACTCAAAAACGCCTGCCATTTCTCGCTATACTCGAAGTGACAGGCGTTGGTATTCACGATTCACAATTCTATATTCGCTATTCCCAGTCACACCTCGCACTGCCCGTACCCGCAGGACTCGTTTATACAGGCGTTACAGCCATTGTCCATTTTAAGTGTCTGCTCTTGGCAGGCTGGGCAAGTGTAAAGCTGCATCTGCGCCGAAATCAAGGATGCGTGCGGCTTTGCCTCTACTTGCTCGCGTACGTCTGGCTCGTTTTTTGCAAACGTTAACCCCGTTGGAGTAAATTGAATCTGCGCCTCCATGTCAGGCACCGTGCTATCCATAATGGCATCTTGTTCTTCCTCTTCCGCGACGCTTTCCGCGATCCTTATCTCATTCTCTAGTACGGCCGCGGTAGATACAGCGGCCGTCACTACTAGCTGTTCAACTTTTTCCCGCGGCGTAACATCCATCTTTTCTGCCCCCTCTACGATATGTAAATTTTTAACTTCATCTGCTTTCATCCAGCCATAATGCAAAGCATGAAATACGGTCGTCAATCGCCCACTAGGCAAAACAATCACATCATCACCTTTCACTTCTTTGCCATCCCACTTGTAAACATTATTCTTGTATTCCTCAATCGCGGATTTTTCTCCAACAGTGCTTAAAATCGCAAAACGAGATCCTTCACGATAGATAGTAATTCCTTTTAATCCCGTGCGCCACGCGTCTAGATAAATATTGGAAATAACTTCAGGCTCAATGTCTTCAGGCAAGTTCACGGTAGAAGAAATGCTATGGTCTATATACTGCTGGCACACACCCTGAATTTCCACGCGCTTGTCTGGCGCGATGAAATGAGCAGTGCGGAAAAAATGCGTTGGCAAAATACGCTTGAGCTCGTCCATATCTCCCGCATGCTCAACCCGATCTTGCAAGTTATTCTGCTCAATATACGCAGATACGGTAGAATGGAATACCTTAAACATTTGATTGTGAAAACTCTCCGACCGGCGCGTATAGTACAAAGAAAATATTGGCTCCACGCCAGAGCTAACGCCAATAAAATTCTTCGCGCCAAACTGATAGCTCAACACGATATTGGAAATGCTGCCGGTGGGCGCTATGGAAAGCAGGGCAATATTGCGCAGGCCTTTTTGCCTCACTATTTCGCGCGTTTCCTCGTTCAAACTCTTTTGGAAAAACTCGCCTCGAGAATATGTTTCATAATCAAATATCGGAGAAGACCCTTTTTCCTGCGCGATGTCTGCTGAAGCGCGGTACACCGCGTTTGCAATAAAACTCATCACTCGTTCAATTACCGCGATGCCCTCTTCGCTGTCGTAACCCATGCCAAGCTCGTTTAACATGTCGGCAATTCCCATCACGCCGATGCCGAGACGCCTCGTTTCCTTAGCCGCGCGTCGCTGTTTCTCTAAAGGATTTAATGTTTCGTTCCATGTAACTACGTTATCTAGAAAACGAGTTGCCACGGCCGCGGTTTTGGCCATGCCATCCCAATCAATTGAAGCACCTTCTACATATGGGTTTCGTACAAATCGCGACAAGTTAATGGATCCCAAGTTGCAAGCGCCGCCGTCCTCCAATGGAATCTCGCCGCAATTATGAACGACAATTCCATTAGCGACAAAAGAATGGGTTTGTGGCTCGGTCAAATCATAAACCGGCTCTTCTCCACTTGCTTGTATGCTTTCTATCGCAGCCTCAAATCGTTCTTTATAAGGTCCGCGCACAAAAGAAGCAGTGCTGGCATTTATGCGATCTTGTTTTTGCTTTGACAAAAATCCGATCTCTTTGGCATACACATAAAGACTAGCGCTGCTTATCATCAAATCATGTTGTGCCTTGCAAAAATATTCCTTTCTGCCTCCATGGCCATCGGGAAGCGGTCGTGTCATAGCTGGTCTCCTATTCTGATAGATAACACTGTAAATACCAAAACTTAAAAGCATAAGTTGTGTTTTGTGTAGCGCATCAATATCCACACTCGTAAGGCGCACAGAAAATCCTTTCTTGGCCGTACCCTGGATAGAGCCGTCGGCAGTAAAAAGCGCGCGGAGAAATCCTCGCTGGCATTCTCTCCCCATTTGCAATACATTCACAGGAAAACGCCCCTCGCACACTCCATAGCGAACCGCAAGATTGGTAATTCCCTGCGAACGAAGGTTTATACTTGCCCCAGAATGTATAGGTGTCAGTTCTCGTCCCGTAGAACAAGTAACTGCTTCGCGAAGAGCAGGTAAGCATTCTTGCTTATCATCGCCATAAAAATATAGTATGCTTCTACCGTCATTTTTTGCATTGTAATGGCCATCACCCGCAAGCCATCCAAGAGTAAGTCCTTCCTCGTAAGTCCCGTTTCTTCCATACATACCTTCTAATTTACCAACGACAACCTTCTCGCCTTCCTGTAATTCTGCCAGTGTCTTCCACCCACTTGGTGTTTGAATACGATGATCTGCGGTCGCCTTCAAAACAAACCCTTCGCGAGTAGTTAAAGTATATGTAGGTTTAATTCCAGTTTGCCATACGCGCGCCGCCTCCCCGACCCGACCTCCGTCCAACAGCAGTAATGGTTGTTTGCCTACAAGTTCGCTGATAGGTAAAAGGCCGTCCACAGTGGAAACAAGCGTGTCGCCTGTAACGCACGGATTTGTGCTTGCGATAGGCCTGCCCGCGTAGTTGGACGGCGACATGCTTGACATGCGCGTCCAAAATAGCAGCCCCGGCTCTGCCGTGCGGTAATTCCCTTCCACAAACGCGTTCCACAACTCGCGCGCTTTTACCAAACGCTTTACCTCGCCCGTTTGCGCGGAGTTAAAATACAGCATAAAATCACCGGAGTATTTTATCGCAAAATCACTATCGCTGCGCGGACTTGCTACCAAATAATCGCCAAACATATCGCGGCGGCCGGCATCACCAAGAATATCATGCGTCAAAGAACCGCAACCCTGCTCTGCCAAAAAAGCATTGAGTTCGGAAATACTGGTGAATGTGCCACGAAGCGTGTAGCGCTCAATTGGCTTTGACGGAATGCCGTAGGAATAATTTACCTCACCTCCTTGCGAGATACCAAGCGAACTTACTGACTTATCTTTCTCATAAACCAAAATTGCCTCGCCCCCGTGCTCGTTTTGCTCTTCTACCGCGCGCATAAACTCGTCGTTCATTTTTAAGCTGATATTAGCGGAGCGCACCTGCGTGTTTTCTCGCACCTGGCGTTCAATTTCCGTCATCTGATCGACGGAGAACTTGCCGCTCATCTTGCACTGTTCAAGTATCTGCCTTGTAACCCAGTTAGGATTCTTTTTTGCTTTCACAAACAGCGGACTGTCAGGATGCTTAATGTCCAACGTCAACATCAAAGCGCCGCGGCGCCCAGACTGGCCGATTAAACCAGTCGTAAGAGAATACAACTCCATAAAGGACACGGCGCCTGTGGATTCATCAGCCGCGTTATGCACCACGGACCCTGCCGGACGCAAGGTAGTGATATCAACCCCAATTCCACCGCCGTATGAATAAGTACGCGCGCATTCATAAGCCGCTTTGTAAATTGACTCCAGGTTGTCTTCCTCAATCACTGATACAAAACAATTGGCAAGCGTTTTAAGGCGATACAAGTCGCCAGAGCCTGCCAGTACGCGGCCGCCTGGCATAAAATATCCCTCATACAAAATCTTGTAAAAATCTTCAGCGTGCACCTGCTGGCGTTTTTCATCCGGCTCAACCGATGCCATGAAAGCGGCGAGGCGCGCAAAAACGTCTTCCGGCCTCTTCTCTAGGCGATTACCCTCCAATGTTTTTAGATAATATTTTTTCTGGTAGATTGTTGTAGCAAGCTCGTTATTGCCAAGATAGTTTCCCTCGGGATGCGTAGCCAGCTTGCCGGTTTTCTGCATTGTTTTCAAATAGAAAAGGATATTTTTGTATGCTTCAATGCGATCATAGCCAAGGAGCGATGCCAGTTTGCTTTTGTGAGCGAACATGTGCAGCAGAGCGCTTTTTTCTTTATCGTCACCCTTTGATGCTTCGTTTGCAGCACTGCGCAATTCCGCTCGTTTTGCGCGATACAAAATATATGCTTTCGCTGTTGTGGCATGGCCTTCGTCAATTAACACTTTTTCTACGATATCCTGAATTTCCTCAACGGTGGGGAATTTTTTTTCTGACTCTTCGATTCTTCGGCATACCACATCGCTCAAACGCTGTGCTTCATTTTTGTCGTTACCGCCGACTGCCCGCGCGGCACGAAAAATTGCGTTCACCACTTTTTCCTGCTCAAAAGGCACCATTCGCCCGTCGCGCTTTGCTACTTTTTCAATATTCCAATGTTTTTGCGTGCGTGGCGCGGGCACAGGAGTGCCGTGTACAAGATTACTATGAGCTGATTGTGGTGTATAGCTGGGCATAACTTTAAAAATTTTAATTTCTAAAATATTCAATCATTGCGAGGACGAAAGCCAAGCAGTTGGCTTTCGTCCTCGCAATGACGTACTAAAAATACAATTATAATTTTTGTCTAAGGGATTTTAATAGTAGCACTGACTTGCTTTGTGGCAACCACCTACTTATCCACATGTTTCACCAACCAAAAAACCGCTTCTCTTTGAGGGAAAACGGCTTTTTTGGTACTGCGCGATATTTCAAACTCTTTAGCAACATTCATTGACCAAGTGACAAATGCAAGATGTGATAAAACTTTGACTTTCTGACTTCTCGGGGAATCCTTGAAATCCAATCCTTGAGATTAAACCTCGAGCTCGTTCCTCACGGCATAGCGTTACTCGTCTGACCCCCCGCCTCATTCGTATCACTTGCCACTGGCGGTGTTGCATCGGCTGGCGTGCTATCGGCCGTTAAGGTTGCGTCTGATGGTGCGCTCTCTATCGGTGTATCTGTTGACGTATCTGTTGACGCGCTGTCTATTGTACCTGTTGAAGTTGTATCTGTTGAGGTTAAGCCTCCGTTTTCTTGTTGAGGGTTAACCTCAACGGCGCTAGTTTCTTCTGATGAAATCTCTGTAGAAATTAAACTTCCGCCATCTTGAAGATTAACTTCACTGGTGCTGTCCGTGGAAGTCTGGCTTCCACTGCTTTGTGTAGTAGTACCCGTTGAGGTTAAACCTCCGTCTTCTTGAGGTTTAACCTCTTCAGAAACCTCTTCGGAACTTAAGGTTGATGTATCACCTGAGGTTAAACCTCCATCTTGTTGAGGTTTAACCTCTGTAACCTCCACGGGGGCCGCATCCAATACTATATTCAATGAATTTAATTTTTCTATCAGCGTGCTATCCGGCTGAACTTTCGCTATTACTATCCAGTCAAAGGAGACGCCTTTATTTGTTACGATACCACTCGCTTGCGATGAATCGCGCACCACGAATCCGTATGGGGTACGGCTGTCTACGTACAAGGCGCCTGATACGAATTCGTTCGGAGTAATAACAACTTTATAATCCGCTTGCAGTGAGCCTGTCGAACCTGCTTTTACGTTATTCAAACTCGTAATAAGCGCTGTAAATGTTGGATGAAATGCAATGAGGCCAGCGGTATCCGTGGTCATGCCCTGTTTCGTAGTGCCACAAGTTGCAGCAACCTGCTCCGCCCATTGCTTCACGTTACGCACTTCTGGATTAGCGTTCTTCAAGAGCGCGGTCAATGTATCAACCTCTTCCAAAGACATAGTATTTATATCGCGCTCTGAAAACTCGCTTGCTGAGATTTGCTGTAAATCACTGCACGAAACGGTCTTTGACGTTCCAGAAATCAGGATTTGGTCACGAGTTGTTTGGAGTGTATAAGTTTTTACTTTCATATTTGCTCCGTCTTGAGATTCTGTTTCGAGCTTTGAATCCTCTGCCAAGATTATTGAATTTGTCGCGAAATCATAGCCATCTCCCAGCGCAAAGATGTTTACGCGCAGAATTTCAAACGTGCGCGCGATGGCGCTTGCCCACTGGCCTGTGTAATCCTGGCTTCCACTGTTCTGCGGCACGCCATTTGAGTTAGCCGCCAACTGGCCGGCATCATCAAGCTTTAACTCTAGAGCCGCAACACGCGCCTCCAAATTTTCTTGCTGAACCGCAAGTTCTTTTACTCCAGCGAGCGTAAGAGTCGCGAGGTTGTACAAGCTAATACCATTGCCCATTGCGTTTACCACAGACTTTGGGGCAGATTCTACTATCAAGCCAAGATGAACTTTAGAATCCGGTGTTTCTTGCTTGTAGCGGTATGTCGCGATCGGCGAATTCATAATTTGGTCAAGAGCGGTTTTGTTGTCCTCGTCCGTGTAGTAGGAAATATCCTTTTTAAATTCAGACCTGCTGTATACTTCCCAACCGTCGGAGATAGCACTGCCCAAACCCTGCGCGATTACGAGCGGACGGGAATCCAAAGGAGTTGTGCCGATGGCAAGTGTGCCGGTTTTACTAATAGTCAAACCGTTGCTGTTTGAAAGACTTGAAGGCGAGAAACGAAGGTTGCCGTTAGCGTCCACGCCCGCGGCAAAACTAGTAGATGTGGTATCGCTGCTATTTGGCTGGAAGTCAATGATGCTATTTTGCGCGACAACTGTATTTGCATTAAGCTTTTGATAGCCAAGATTTACAAAAATCATAATTTTATCAACCGTTGCGGTATTTGTATATGGTTCAAGCGCTGTGCCGATCGTCTGGCCATCTATAGTCGCACGCATGGCAACGCCTGGCACTGACGAAGAAGTAAGATAGTCGCCAATTGCTATAACGCCATTTTCCGTAGAAACTTTTACTGGCACGCGACCCGTTAAGGCAACGGGAACTTGGCCTGCTGGCAATGTGCTAGCCCCGGCTGCAATAATTCCATCTGGACTAATCAGCATACCTGGAGATGTTGAGTAAATACCGACAACTTCCTTTTGATTTGCTGCCGATGACTTCGTAACTCGCCCCGGATCTGTTACATCAAGCGCGACAATATCACCTGCCTCAAGCGTGGTGTCGTTGGTCGGATAAACTTCCGCGTAGTCAGAACATACCGCGGGATTTCCCGTAAGACCCGCTCCATTACACGTAAACTCTACTCTGCCACCCGCGGTGTAAATAGCAAAGTTGTTAGCAGGATTATTTGTATTTGCTCCCGTAACCGCGTTTACATAAATTCCATAGTTATTGCCACTGGCTGCGCCGGAGATTGCGCCAATGTTGACACCATAGTTAGTTGTGCCGATGGCGGTGCTTGCGGCGATGCCTATCCCGTAATTCGTGGTTCCTGTTCCACTCAAAGCTCCCACGTTAATTCCGTAGTTGGTTGTTCCTCCGGTTGTTACCACTCCTCCGAGGTTAAGCTGGGCGTTGGTTGTGGTGGTGGCCGAAGTAAGTATTCCGGTGCTGATTTGGTAATTGCTGGTTGTGCCTCCTGTCATGGTGCCAAGGAGG